>NZ_JBRAJI010000009.1:0-73936 GCF_052744395.1 Desulfurispora sp.
CGATGGTACTGGGGGGTCGACCCCTGGGAGAGTAGGTCGCCGCCGCAATAATTTTAAAAGGCTGCAGCCAGGCCAGGCTGCAGCCTTTAGTGTCTTTTAACAAAAAATAATAAACACGCTAACCGTCAGTTAACCATGATTTACATAGCTAACGACATTGCGTTAACATTAGCCTGCTATAATCCATTTGTAGTTAAAATTAATTAATCTTCTAAGGAGGTACTTTGTGCAAATGTTTGGCAGTGCTAAACGCAAATTGGTTGCTTCATTGCTAACCGGTGTGCTGTTGGTTGGCGGATTAACCGGTTGTGGTGGAGCAGAAAAGTCTGAAACGGGAAACAAAACCCAGGGTGATGCCACCGCAAAAACAACAATTACTACTGCCGGTTCAACATCGGTGCAACCCCTTTCCGAGGAACTGGCCAAAGCTTTTCAGTCCAAAAACCCCAACGTTACTATCAATGTTCAGGGCGGCGGCTCCAGCCAGGGTGTTAAAGCGGCAGCTGAGGGAATTGCGGAAATTGGCGCTTGTTCTCGCGAGCTGAAGGAATCGGAGAAAAGCCTGGGTCTGGTAGAAACCGTCATTGCACGGGATGGCATTGCCATAGTGGTAAACCCGCAGAACAGCCAGCTTGACTCACTCAGCATTGAGCAGGTGCGCAAAATTTATGCAGGCCAGATTACTAACTGGAAAGAAGTAGGAGGCCAGGACGCTCCCATCAATGTGGTGACCAGAGAAGCCGGTTCCGGTACACGGGGCGCTTTTGAAGAATTGGTCATGGGTAAGGATGCTAAAATTACGGACAAGGCCATCACTTCACCCTCCAACGGGGCAGTGCGCACCGCGGTAGCCGGTGATCCCCAAGCCATTGGATATGTTTCAATTGGTTATCTGAATAAAGAGGTAAAAGCTGTTAAAATTGACGGTGTGGAAGCTAGTGAAGCCAATGTGAAAAGCGGTCAGTACAAGATCAGCCGGCCTTTCCTTTACCTGACCAAAGGTGAGCCACAGGGGGCGACCAAGGATTTCATCGATTTTGTGCTTGGCCCGGAAGGGCAAAAAATTGTTGCCCAACATTACATTCCTGTTAAGTAATCATATACTTGAAACAGTATTTATTGTATCAAAAAGTCAGTGCCAACCTGTTCACCCCAGGGTTGGCATTATTTTTATACATACGGAGATAATGTTATTTATTTAACAAAGCGTTAATAATACTTAAAAGCAATCTTAATATATTAATGGCAGCATATTTAAAGCACATCTCGTATAATGAAGCAGCTAGCCGAACCAATTATGAACATGGAGAATATTTGCTCATGAACATCATGAACACAAGTAATAAAAAAATATCCGAAATACTTATTGAGAAACTGTTGCTGTTTTCAGCTACAACAGCAATTATGGTAGTATGTCTGATATTTGCTTTTATTTTTTTAGAAGGCCTGCCGGTAATCCAGAAATACGGAATCTGGCACTTCATAACCGGAAAGCATTGGTACCCTGAACAGGGTATATTTGGCATCCTCCCCATGATCATCGGATCATTTGTAGTTACGTTCATGGCGCTGGCTATTGGTATTCCCCTGGGGGTGGGTTGCGCTATATTTCTGGCCGAATTAGCTCCTCCCTGGTTGGCTCGACTGGTGCGTCCCGGTATTGAATTGCTGGCCGGTATCCCTTCGGTTGTCTACGGCTTTTACGGGCTGGTGGTGCTGGTGCCGTTTATCAGAGATCATCTGGGCGGAAGGGGCTTTTCGGCACTGGCTGCAGCCCTGATTCTGGCAGTGATGATTTTGCCGACCATAGTCAATATTTCTGAAGATGCCATCCGGGCTGTGCCCCGTGAATATAAAGAGGGTTCTATGGCTCTAGGGGCCACGCACTGGCAGACCATCAAAAAGGTGATTTTGCCTGGTGCAGCCTCAGGAATTGTAACCGCGGTGGTGCTGGGCATGGGCCGGGCTCTGGGAGAAACCATGGCCGTGATCCTGGTGGCGGGCAATGTGTCAGCAATACCCGATTCTATTCTGGCGTCGGTACGTACGCTGACAGCCAATATCGCCATTGAAATGGGTTATGCGGCCGATGACCATGCCAGAGCTCTTTTTGCCACCGGAATAGTTCTGTTTGTACTGATCATGCTGCTCAATTTGCTGCTGGCACTGGTACCCAAAAAAGCGACAACGGGGGAATAATCAAGACATGTTGTTTAACCGGTATGCGGAAGAAAAATTATTCCGGGTTTTGCTTTTTGTCTCCATCATCATCACATTGAGTAGCCTGTTTGCTATTCTATTCCATATTATCAGTCATGGCATTGGAGTGATCAGCTGGAAATTTATAACTGAATACCCTGTGGATATGGGCAAGAGCGGTGGGATATTCCCGGCTATTGTGGGTACATTTTACATTATTATAGTTTCCATCACGGTAGCGGCACCGATAGGCATTCTGGCTGCCGTCTATCTGACTGAATATACCCGCCGGAACAGCCGGCTGGTGCAGTTGATTCGGTTTGCCACAGAAACCCTGGCCGGCATACCATCCATTGTTTTTGGACTGTTCGGCTTTGCTTTTCTGGTTATTTACTTGCAGCTGAGCTGGTCAATACTCTCGGGCAGTTTGACTCTGGCCTGTATGATCCTACCGACAATTATCCGTACCTCCGAGGAGGCCATCAAGGCCGTACCCTACCAGTACCGGGAAGGTAGCCTGGCTCTTGGTGCTACCAAATGGCAGACAGTATCCAGAATTGTCCTTCCGGCAGCCCTACCGGGCATTGTAACAGGAATCATTCTCAGCATTGGCAGGGTAGTAGGGGAAACAGCAGCCGTACTGTTGACCGCAGGCAGTTCTCTGAATCTGCCAGGTAGCATCTTTGATCCTGTCCGAACACTGTCCATCCACCTGTATCTGCTGACCTTTGATGGTATATCATTCCCCATGGCTTACGGGACCGCCACCATTCTAATAATATTGATACTTTTAATCAATACCCTGGCCAATTTGATCATGCGCCGCATGTCCACCGTCCGTAACGGCTGACCGGAGAACAGAGCATTCAGCTGATTATTGCCTGTTGCGATCAACAGGCTTTTCTTTTGTATGCACGGTGCATTCGGAGAAATATAGTTCCTTTGAACCTGTTGATTATTCCATTCGGGGAGAAAGTAATGACCTTGTGCTTTAAAATCAATACAATTATGATAGGGTGTAGTGCGCAATAGTTAATATGTTCACAAAAAAAGGACGGGTCAAGCCTTGATCAAAATAGACCGTGAAAAGCTCAAGCAACTTCCCAAGATGTGCATCCTGGAGGAAAACAGGGTATGCGATAATTGTTGTGAGTGCTTTATCTGTGATCTCGACCCGACAAAAACCTGCGATAACTGTGCCAAGTGCATTGAGCTGGCTGATTTCAACTCTATAGACATTGATGATATACTGCTATACGATGAAAGCATTTTTGATTTTTCTAAGAATAAAAATAAAAAAAAGTACATTCAGGAAAGAAAAAATCCGGACCAGACTGGAAAATAATATGGAAGGGTAACCGAGAAGAAGGTAATAATTTTTGTAACAATTAAGTTCTCATAATAAATGTTATGTTAACCATTAATGATTCGGGTAATGAACCGGTGCGATAATCATTTTGAGCCCGTTGGGTTCGTAAAGATAACCCGTTTTGAGTTGGACAAAACCCAAAATAAATAAAATAAATAAAATAAATAAAATAAAACCGGGACTCCGGATGCAGCCGGCGGCTGTACCTGCGGAACCCCGGTTTTTTTATGTTTGCATGTTGTTATTGGACGCTACCTGGGCAGGAGGTTGTCGGTAATCCAGGTGCGTAATTCCGCATTGATATTGTAAAGTCCATCCCGATGCAGATCAATGCCCAGTTCCTGCACAGCGCGCTGGAGCATGTCCATCGGCGGCTGCTGCAGAGTGGTTTCACTTTTGGAACTGTAGGTACGCTTGATGAAAACTGCCAGGCGAGGTTGTCCATCAGCTACATCAATAGCAAAGGTAAATCCGGTCCGGGAGTCCAGGTGTTCCCTGGTCACATCGAAATCCCACATCAATTTATCTTTGATTTTTTCAAAAGCTTCCCGGTCAAACAAGTAGCTATCCCTCCTGTGTAATAATTCTAAATCTGGTCCGTTCGGGCAGCACTGGCATCCCGTGAATATGGGCACAAATTCGACATTAAATAAGACAATCCTGCCCGGATAAAGGCTGTTGTCCTGATTTCAATCAAAATTTACAGCAGGTATGTTTCCCGGCGGGTAGAATAATACATAATATCATGATAATTTGAAAGGAGTACCGCAATGACCGGTCCTATCAGCAACACACTTTTGGCTGCATTTCAGCAAGCCAGGTGGCCCTCCCTTGGTCCGGGTGAAAGTTTTAGGTTCGCCTGTCAGGATGAGTGCATGGGCAGATGCTGCCACAGCATCAAGATATTTCTGGATCCCTGGGACGTAGAGTGCATGGCCCGCTACCTGCAGATCAGCTCACAGCAGTTCATACAGCAGTACTGCCGCATCGACTTTGACCACCGCTATTGCTGGCCCTATGTTTTGTTGCGTGAGGCCGAAACCGGCAGTTGCTCCTTCATGCTGCCCGGCGGCCGCTGCAGCATCTACCCGGTGCGCTCCCGCAACTGCCGCACCTATCCACTGGCCAGGGCCGTCCGATTTACCTTCAATGATAATGATGATTGTACAGTAGAAGAAAAATATTTTCTCCTGCCCCGGCAACCCTTTTGTTTTGGATTCAATGGCCTGCAGGAATGGAATCTGCACAGCTGGCTGGCCGATTCCGGGCTGGCGGAATACAACGAAAAAGCCGATCTTTATTTGTCGGTGATTCAGTATGCTTTGGAAAAGCTAAACCTTGAACAATGGTTCAGCCCCACCCTGGCTCGCTTCTTCTTCCCCATCATTTTTTTACCCGAGGTTCTGCGCCAGAAATTCGGCCTGACCGGGGAAAAGCCCGACCACCAGGAATTTTATATCCGTCGGATGCGAGCGCTCCGGCTTCTACTGAGCGATCTGTCGACCAGTCTTCAACACCCGGAAGGCCATCCGGAGCAAAAGGCGCTGAACCAGACCAGCCTGGTGGAAAGATTAAGACAACTGTTAAGCGGGTGATCCAGCGTGTCTGTGCGAAATAGAGGCATTCTCAGGTATCTATTCCGGCAGAGGATACTTCTGCTGGTGTTTTTCCTATTTGTTACCGCAACGACCGGCTGTACCAATTTCCTGTCCCGGCGCGATGCGGCCCACAGTGCACTCCAACCGATTGTCCTGCCGGAAGCTGCCCAGCGCTTTCAGATCATTTATGAGCACGGTGAAACTCTGAATACAGGCGGTTTTACTATTCTAAGAGACAATAAAACCGGCGTCGAGTATCTGATTGTGACCGGTTTGAACGGTGCCCCTTCGATAACCGAGCTTAAAACAAAGCCGTAACCGTACCTTGTTTCTTTTGGAGAGCCAGGTTGTAGCATTCCAGCAGTTTCCGGGTGCAGGCTGCTGCAGACATTTCCCGGGCATGCTGCCTGGCCCGCTCAGACATCTGACTATACAGATCACTGCTGTTAAGCAACTGCTCTACCTTACAGGTGAAGGCGAGCTCATCCAGCGGCACCAGAAAACCGTCCCGACCGTCGCGTACCATGTCGATCACACCATTGGCTTGCACTGCAACTACGGGAAGGCCGCCAGCCATGGCCTCACCGATGACCAGGCCCTGTGTCTCAGTACATGAGGCAAAGACGAACAAATCGGCCCCCAGGTAGCAGTTGACGACACTTGTCCGATCCAGAGTACCGGTAAAGATAACCCGATCCCCCAGCCCCAGCTCATGTGCCTGAGCCCGGAGGTTTTGTTCCTCCGGGCCGCTACCCACCAGCACCAAACATGCATCCTCTCCGTGCTGGCACAGCAGGTTCATCACCCGCAACAGAAAAGCCTGATTTTTCTCCTGCCCCAGTCGCCCCACACTCAGCAGCACTTTTGTAGTCGGGTCAATGTTGTAAGTCCGGCGCAACCATTTACCATCGCCCGCTTCATACTCCTGCAGGTTGATCCCGGTGGGGACCACGGCCAGCTCGGTAACCACTCCCATATGCCGCAAGTGCTCGGCGATAATGGATGTAGGGGCAATTACCAGATCGCAGCTATTGCAAAATTCCCGGCAATAACGGCGGGTGATTTCCCGGGTTATTTGCTGGCCTATTGGCACATAGTGAACGTATTCATCATATAGCGTGTGAAAGGTAAAAACCAGTGGTACATTGAGCACCCGCGCATAGTAGGCCCCCAGGCGGCCCAGTAAAAATGGAGAATGTACATGAATCAGATCGGGCCTGATTTGCTGCCTAATTTTTTTACCCAGTCGCCAGGAAAAAGGCAGCGCCAGAGTGTAACGGGGATTGGTGGGGGCCGGAATGGAAGCAAACCGGTATATCCGCGGCTCCCGCTCCTGCTGGTAGGGATAGCTGGGGGCAAAGATAAACACCTCATGCCCCGCCTGCTGCAGTTCTCCGGTGAACAGCTCGATGGATCTAACCACTCCGCTGGTATAAGGTTTGTAGCTGTCTGTAAAGATCCCTATCCTCATAATTGCGCTCTCCCCGCTAGTTAAACCATTGTGTGCCAGATGAATTCCATCCGGATGATGCGCCAGCCAGTTGCGGTCAGTTTTAGACAGAAAACCCCCCTGCCCTGCTCGGTACTGCCGGTATCCAGGTCCAGCAATTCAACCGCGGCGGTAACCACAGCGCCGTTCTGATGCATGGTAACTGATGAAAAGGAAGTTACCTCGGCCCGCGTATATAGATCGGTGGGTGTCTGCACAAACTGCCAGGTTTTTTCGGTGATATCCTCCAGCAAATCGGCAGTATAATACTGGCTGAAATGCTCGTATAGCTGGTCTTTGCTATGCAATTTCATCCAGCAGGTGTCCTGGACCGCTCCGCGCACTACCTGCAAAACACCTTCCTCGGGATATTTTTCGCCCGCTACCGATATCATACCAGAATTTACATATATAATATAACCCGGTAAGAGCAAACCAATCAAAAATATTTTTACCAGCCGGCGCCAGTATACCATATTATGGTATCACCTCCATAATATAGTATACTACGCCCGCTTGCTCATTCCTGCCCGTGGAAAAATAAAAGCGGATTCGGAGAGCCGCCCTGGGCAATTACAGTCCGCGCAGATAATCTGGCTTCAGTCTGTACCGGTCAGGATTTTTCAGAGCCTCATCCAGCAGCGCCACCAGTGCCACCTGATCTCTGCTCAATATTCCTTTGAGAGGCAGGTAATTGGACGCGTGATTGCAACGAAAGACACAATTACTCACCTGCATGTGCTCCAGCATCAGCTTGATTTCGTTCAGAATCTCCCAGGGTCCTGGCAGGATAAACTCCCCCCGGGCTATTCTCACAGCCAGAACTGTACCCGGCACTGGCATCAGGGTTAGCAGGCCCAGATAATGAGGGTCAATTTGATTGAGCAGACGGGCGGTGTCCAGGGCATGCTCGCACAGCAGATTCCGGCCACCCAAACCGTTAATAACTGTTACCGAGAGTTTGAAGCCGGCCTGGATGGCTTTCTGTCCGGCTGCAATCATTTCCGCAGGGGTAACCCCCTTGTGCATCTGGCGAAGGATCTCCGCGTTGCCCGACTCCACACCCAGATAAAGGATTTCCAGGCCGGCCTGCCTGATTTCCTGCAGTTCTTGAGCGCTTTTTTCCAGTATATCCCGTGGGCCAGCATATGCTGCTACCCTTTCCAGCATCGGAAAGGCCCGGTACAAGCGGCCCAATAAATGCAGCATACTGGTTGTAGGCATGGCCAGAGCATTACCGTCGGCCAGGAAAATGCGCCGGGCCTGGCGCATTTCTTGTGCTGCCAGGGCAATGTCGGATTCTATTTCCTTCCAATCTTTCACCCGGAATTTTTTGGTTTTATACATGCCGCAGAAAGCACAGGCATTATGGGAACAACCAATGGTTACCTGCAGAATCAAGCTGAATGCTTCACTGGGTGGACGAAAAAGCGGCAGATCGTAATTCAGTCCAACCATAACTCACATCCCACCGTGTCGCGGATTGGCAGCAACTAACTGAATTGCTCTGGTGATGGCCGTGATCACATCGGCCCGGTTAGCCACTTCTTTAAGCGCTGCGTCTTTTAAAATTTCCCCTTTTTCCGAGACCACATAGTGGGGCTTCAGGCTGTTCAAGGCCAGGGCTTTGATGTCAGCCAGACAGCGCTCACACTGGCACAGCTGATTCCCCTGTTTCTGGTATTCACCTACCAGGACCATTAACATTTCGTTGACTGCATTTTCGGTGCAGTTCTTGATAATGATTTGAGACATGCTCGTTATTCATCTCCCAAACAAATTCCCAGCTGGCGGGCTGTTGTAACCAGCTGGCTGTTTACAGGTACACGGCGCATTTCGCCCACCGCTTCGGCCAGCGGCACTGTAGATATTTCGGTACCGCGCAGGCAAACCATCTGTCCGAACTGACCGGCCATAACGGCCTCCACCGCCGCAACTCCATAACGAGAGGCCAGAATACGGTCATAGGCAGTGGGCGAACCACCTCTTTGCAGGTGCCCCAGTACGGTAACCCGGCTCTCCTTACCGGTAGCCTGTTCGATCTGCCGGGCGATCACATTGCCAATCCCGCCCAGGCGGATGGGATCAAAGCTCCCTTCCACCTTCTGGTTGACCACCAGCTCCCCTTCCGTGGTTTTAGCTCCCTCGGCTACCACAATAATGCTAAAGCTCTTGCGCTGACCGGTACGCTCGTTTATTTTACGGACTATGGCCGGCAGTTGGTAAGGAATTTCTGGGATCAAAATTACATCGGCCCCACCGGCAATTCCTGCCGCCAGGGCAATCCAGCCAGCATAGCGCCCCATAACTTCCAGCACCATCACCCGGTGATGGGACTCGGCTGTACTGTGCAGTCTGTCCAGGGCCTCCATGGCCGTGTTCAGAGCTGTATCATAGCCAAAAGTCTGGTCGGTAGCCGAAAGATCATTGTCAATTGTTTTGGGTACACCTACCACTTTAAGGCCCCGTTCATGCAGTTCGCGGGCTATGGACAGGCTGCCGTCACCGCCAATCACAATCAGGGCATCTACTTCGTGGATGCTGATGTTTTCAAAGATCCGGTCCGACACGTCTGTATATACTACTTCACTACCGCGGATCACAGGAAAGTGGAAAGGATTATCCCGATTGGTCGTACCCAGAATGGTGCCGCCCCGGGGCAAAATTCCGGCCACGTCCTTTTCAGTCAGCTCCTGGGCCTGGTTTTTGATCAGTCCGCCGAAACCGTTCAAAAATCCCACTACCGAAAGGTTGTAACGCCTGATGGCACATTTGACCACAGCACGGATAACTGCGTTCAGACCCGGGGCATCGCCGCCTCCGGTTAACACCCCGATGCGCTTTATATCCATTCTATGCACCCTTCCCCTGGTTATTTATAACAAAGTCTTCAATAGCCGAGTTTACCGCAACGGGATTTTCCAGCATGAGCATGTGTCCGGCGGCCGGAATAAGCTGGTGCCGGCTACCCCAAATATGCTGGGCCAGATAATCCCCATATTTCACCGGAGTTAGTACATCATGCTCTCCACTTATAATCAGGGTCGGAATTCTGATAGTGCTCAGCTGATCCCGTACATCAAAAGCATCACAGGCGGAAAGATCCCGATAATATATATCCGGACCAGTGCTGTAATACTCCTTTTCGGCCAGACTCCGGATCTCCTCCGGCACACCGCGGGCGTAGAGGTAGTCCACAAATACCGGAGGATGTTGACCACGACCGAAGGTCTGTAGTACCTCGGGCAGCACTTTCAGTCTGGCTCCGGTGGCCACCAGGATCAATCCCTGCAGCATTTCGGGATGGTTGATGGCCAGATCCATGGCGATGGCCCCGCCCATGGAGTGACCGGCAATGAAGAAAGGCATGGCCGTGACCCGTCGGGCGAATTGATAGATAAATTCGCTGTAAGCCGCTATGCTGGAACAGGCCTGTCCTTCCGAAAATCCATGGCCAGGCAGGTCCAAGGCCAGGGCCAGCAGCCGCCTGCCCAGATGGGCCGATTGGTACAACCAGTGCCGGTGGTTCCCTCCCGCCCCGTGCACAAAGATGATTACACCCTCAGCCTGCTCCTCCGGAGGCACAACCGCATGATAGTAATATTTTTTCCCATCAATGATAACAAAGGGCATAATTCTACCTCCTTTCCGATTCCCGCTCCAGGACAATGTTATTTATTTTCTGTACATAATTTGATATTCCTGCTGTCTGGCAATTGCTGGTTGGTATAAAGAAAAGGCTGCCAGGTTTTCCGGCAGCCTTGAAAATTTTTAATGATGGTGACCATCGCAGCCATGACCGGCTGGCTTTTGGGGAACATCTTCATACTTTTTCCACATGGCGCTGAGCGCATAAGCGACAGCCAGCATGCCCACTGAGGTAACCACTCCAAAAATCAAACCCTGCCACCAGCTTTGAAAAAACATATTTTCACCTCTCTCCCGACAGTATTTTAGCATTACTGATGGGCTGCCCGGGCCATGTTTTCCAGTACAGCCTTCAACTTCTGCTGGGCCTCCCCGTAACCAGCCCAATCGGCATTTTTCAGCCTCTGCTCGGCTTCCTGCATCAGAGTCCGGGCCTGGTTGATCAGATCGCTCAGTCCGGATATAGTCGGTGCTTGCTGCTCCGGAGCCTGAAGCGGCGGTGCGCCCGCGACGCCCTGACCGAAAATACGCTTCAAAGCATTGTCCAGAGTGTTTTCCATGACAATCATGTCCCCGTGAGCCACAATTACTCTGCGCAGTTCGGGCATTTTGCTCTGCTCGGCCTGTAGATACAGGGGCTCTACATAGATCAACGAGTTCTTCACGGGAATCACCAGCAGATTGCCCCGGATAACCGAAGAGCCCCGTTGATCCCAAAGCGTTAGCTGCTGGGAAATATAGGTATCTTGGCTGATGCGCGCCTCAATCTGCATGGGCCCGTACACCAGCTCCTGTTTGGGAAACTCATACAGCACCAGCTCGCCGTAAGCTGGCTGATCAGAACGAGCGGCCAGCCAGGCCACCATATTCTTTTTATTCTGGGGGGTAAAAGGTAGAATCAGCAAGTACTGCGACTTGCTTTCCCCGGGGAGCCGGGTGATGGTGTAGTAAGGTTCCATCACTTGCTCCTCGCTGCTAAACAGTTCAGTAGGAAAGACCCATTTGTCCTCTTTATTATAGAAAACCTGTATGTTTTCCATATGAAAGACGGCATATTTGCGTGCCTGGATTTTAAACAGGTCTTCCGGATAACGCAGGTGTTTCTTCAGGTCGACTGGCATCTGATCCAACGGTTTAAACATACCCGGAAAGATCCGGCTATAAGACTGAATCAGCGGATCACCGGTATCGGCCAGGTAAAAGTCCACAGTGCCGTTGTAAGCATCTATGACTACCTTGACCGCATTGCGAATGTAGTTATTGCTGCCGGCAAAGGGTTCAGAGTAGGGATAACCGCTGGCATAGGTGTAGGCATCCCACATCCAGTACAGCCGGCCCTGGCTGATGACTATATAGGGATCCTGATCGTAGAGCAGAAAAGGAGCCAGCTTCTGCACACGCTCCGCAATGTTGCGATTGAACAGTACCCGGCTATCCGGGGTGACTTCGGTAGAAAACAGCAACTTGTAGTCACCCAGAACAAAGGCGAAGAGCAACCGGCGGGCCAGTCCGCCCACGTAAACTCCATCCTTACCCCGGTAGGTGGTATAGGCGTTGGCGTCTCCCTGCGGGTAATCAAACTCCTGCGCCCGGGTATTGACAATGACATAGTTGTTCGTAAGTTCCCCAAAATAGATTTCCGGGCGGTCGATCTTAAGACCGGCGCTGGTTACCGGAGGGATGTCCCGTATCCAGAGATGAGGCAACCCTTCCTCGCTAACCTCATTCACCGGACTAACTACCACCCCGTAGCCGTGGGTATATTTCAGATGTTTGTTAACCCAGGTCTGGGCCTGGGCCGGCAGTTGCTCCTGGTTTAATTCCCGGGCAGCCAGCATGACCTGGCGGGCCAGGCCGTTTACCCCGTAGCGATCCACATCAATATTGCGCAGTTCATAGTAGAGCCGCATTTCCTGCAACTGGCTGTAGGTTTGTTGTAAAGGCCGGTAATCCCAAAGGCGAATGCTGTTCACAGCATCGCGGTTAGCCTGCAAATCGGCGGCCGTGAGCTTTTGTCCGGCCGGAAATGGTTTTTTAACTATCCGGTCTAGCTGGTAGGCCATTCGGGTGAACTTGATGTGGTTTTCCAGTGGCACCTTTTCCTTATTCAGTTCATCCGGCAGAACCACAAACTTTTGCAGCAGCAGAGGGTAAATTCCGCCAGCAACCAGGGCAGCCAGTACCAAAAAGGCAATGGTGAAAAGAACATAGCGAAATTTGCGCAGAAAAGCATTGACTAAAATTACAATAGCACAAAAAATTGACACAAAAAAGAGGATCTTATAGGCAGGTAGGGTGGCATGCAGGTCGGTGTAAGATGCACCATAAACAATGCCCGCCGGATTGCACAGCAGACCGTACTGCTTGAGCCTGTAGCCCCAGGCCAGCAGCAGGAAAAAAAGCGCCGCCAGAAGCGAAAGATTGTAACGGGGACGGGTAGCGGTAAAAATCCCTTTAATACCCTGCCGCAGATCGGCCAGCCAGTACAGCGCGGTGCTGGCCAGCAAGAGTATGATCAGCAATGTCTGTAGCAGCCCGTAAACTAACCGGTACACCGGCAACTGAAATACATAAAAACCAATATCCCGGTGAAAGACCGGATCAGTGATATTAAAAGCAGCCGGATGCAAAAACCGCTGCAGGGTAGCCCAGTCGCTACTTGCCGCTGCACCGGCCATGATTGCTACCAGCAGACAGAACAGCACCAGCGTAGGCCTAACCCAGCGGCCAGAACTATAAATTGCCGGTTCCTGATCAATGACAATAACATTTTCCTGCTCACTGTAAACGCGGCGGTGGGATAGGGCCGTGCGCAAATAGCTGGCGGCTGGCCACAGCCCCGGCAAAAGTACGATAAAATAAAGCGCAAATACCCCCAGCTTCAGTCCCCACTGTGTCAGCCAGGTAGTCCAGAACACCTGCTCATAATGCAGGGAACTGTACCAGAGGTAGTCGATATAAAAACCCGCACCCCAGCGCAGCCCCGCCCAGAGCAAAAACAGCAATACTAGCCAGAAATATACACTTTTACGGCCGGCAAATACGGGCAATAATCATCCCCCCGCAACTACATGGGCTTGGGTACCTTTTGCGATTCATCGGATTCATGCCGCAGTTTGGCTTCACACAGCTGGCAAAATACCACCGGAGATTTTTTGGGCAGTTCATCCTCATCATCGTAAGGATCGGGTATAAACTCTTCGGTTTCGACTATTCTGCCGCACATGATGCACCTGGCCTGCACCGGCCTGCACCTCCTTTAATTATATCCGATTCAACCTAAGAACTTCCACGTTTCGTTGTTCATTTCCTGCTGCTGTCCGAAAATTCATTTTCCCTCTTGCCAATAAAGGCGACAGCCAGCAGCCAGGTCTTCGGGCAGGTAAAGAGCCCATGGTTCATCGTGCAGCACCTGCAGGTGACTAAAATCACTGCCGGCTACCGGAAAGAGCGTGAAACGTCCCACCAGCCGCAAATGGGCCGTAAATCCCCGATCCTGATCGGTGCTCAAATAAAAAGCCATATTAAAAGAAACAATATTCAGTCTGTTGTAATATTGAATAACCTTTTCTAGACCAACCAGCAGATCGGCAACATCCTGACCCGTCAGGTCGTCAATGGTTCGGCACTCCGGAATGACCGCCGTAATGTCGGCCAGGTGGCGCGGTGCAAAAGTAGCCAGCCAGACCACCCGGCCGGTGCTGCCCACAAAGCGCGGGCCTTCCCGCTCCTTTGCTACCAGATCATCCCAATAATTGCTGCCGTGCTGATTCAAATATTGGCCGGATCGCTCCAGCATTCTGGCCGCATAGTTGGTGGGACGGGTACCGGCCATCACCTGCCAGTGGGGGTGGATCAACGAGCCGCCGGCATAAGGCATGTAGTTCCAGTTGATGGAGGCATAGCGGCTGCCCTCTCTATCATACTTCCGGGCTCTGACAATGAACTCCCGGGCCAGCTCAAAGCTGTCGCGCATGAAGTCGTGTTTTAAATCTTCTATGGGAACATAATGCTCCGAGCTCATAATGATCACGCCAGTGTACTGCTCATAGGGGTGCAGATTGGGCACCAGCAAGGCATCGCCTCTTCTCAGCCGTCCCTCCGGGATAAAGTCCTCCGGAAACCGGGGGGTTACCTGTTCCACAACAGCAGGGCAAAAGGGACAGAAGCCGCGCCGGGATTGTTCCACGAAGGGGGTCCAATCATGCCGGGGCAGGCCCAGCTGGCGAAAAGGAAAGAGACGAACGCTGTCCCTGGTCAAGGGATCATAGCGCACCTCAGCGGTGACCTCGCGCAGCTGAAATCCCGCAGACGGGTCCTGAAAGCTGGCTTTGATGAACTCTCGGGTAAATTGCCAGGTCAATTTGTATTCACCCCGCAATAATTATTCTGGGATAATTTTCTTTATATGGTATTATACAATGCCGCCCCGGGCCGAACAAATAAAAAATCAGGATGCGCACATCCTGATCTTTATACACAGGTATCTGTCCCGGTTATTTGCTGCGCCAGGCGGAAAGGGCCAGTTTTTCCACCAGATCCGCAAATTCCATACCCGCAGCCCGGGCAGCATCGGGTACCAGGCTGGTTTCGGTCATGCCCGGAATGGTGTTAACCTCCAGGATATAGGGCCGATGCTCAGCCCGGCTCACCATAAAGTCTACCCGAATCACTCCACGCAGCTCCAACACTGCGTACACTTTTTCGGCCAGTCGTTTCAACTCCTGTTGAACGTCTGCGGGCAAACGGGGCGGCATGATGTGATCGCTCAACCCCGCGGTGTATTTGGCCTGATAATCATAGTAACCTGTCCTGGAAACAATCTCGATCAGCGGCAGGGCTACCGGCTGCTCATCACCCATCACCGCGGCAGTCACTTCAACACCATCAATCATTTCTTCGATCAGAGCATCATCCCCGTACCGGAAAGCTTCCTCCAACGCAACCGGCAACAGCGCCTGCTCCCGGACAAAGGTCACCCCGATGGTTGAACCCTGCCGGGGAGCCTTAACCACTGCCGGCAGAGGTACCATCCCGGTCATGCGCTGCAGGACACCGTTTAGCCCCGCTTCCTGATACTCCCGCCGGCGGACAACAATGAAACGGGGCGTGGGCAGACCTTCATAGACCAGCAGCTTTTTGGTAGTTGTTTTGTCCATGCAGACGGCACTGGACAGAACTCCCGGCCCCGTGTAAGGTATGTTTAGGATCTCCAACAACCCCTGGATAGTGCCGTCCTCCCCGCCCGGGCCGTGCAGGGCCAGAAAGGCCAGTCCCACTTTTTCCCGGCGCAGGTTATCTACAATCTGCTCATCCACATCGATCTTGACCACGTCATACCCTTTCTGGAGCAGAGCATTGTATATGGCCTCACCCGTGCGCAGAGAAACCTCCCTCTCTGCCGACCTGCCGCCCATCAGTATGCCGATTCTGGGAAGCATTTTTTCACCCCCGGTCATCTTTAGGAAATATTTATGTCGCTGTATTTAAGTATATCCCCAAGAAAAAAGGCCAGCACCCGCACTACAGCGAATACTGGCCATGTGGCAGGGGAGACAGGACTCGAACCCGCAACCTACGGTTTTGGAGACCGCCGCTCTACCAATTGAGCTACTCCCCTGCGTTGCTCACATCTACGCGGCAATATTTATTATAATACTCGACGGCTGGTCAGTCAACACCTCCCCGCTATACTGAATAATTTTTTTGCACTCCGGCAAACTCAACACTACCGGTAGACCCTATGAAGTAACCGACTGCTGGGTGGAACGACCAAAGAAGGACAGGATCCGGAGCACCATTCGGATAACAGGGTTGTTGAAAGAATTTTTCAGGCTCTTGTAGTCATCCTTAACCTTCTTCAGCTCCTGACGTAAAAACTTTACTGACCGCTGCAGATCATCACGCTCGTCCAACACCTTTTTTAATTCCTTGTTTAGCTCGCGTACCTCTTCCTGCCACCGGCTTTCGGTCAGTTGGATATTTTCATTCTGCCGGCCCAACTTCTGGCGCAATTCCAGCACCTGGGTTTGCAGCTCGGCCACCTTTGTAGCATGCTGATCCTTCAGTTCCGCCAGCAATGCTTTGTTTTCCCGATCCTTCTCCTTGTACTGCTGCAACCGGGTGAACATAGCTTCCAGATCCTGCTGTTTGCGTTGCAGTGCCTCTTTGTAGTGAAGGTTTTCCTCGGCCGACTGACGGGCTCGCTTGACCCACAGCCGGCACTGGTACAAAATGCTGTTGCACTTTCTCTCCAGGTAGTCAATGTGCTCCCGATAGCGAAAGATTTCCTTCTTGCGCAACTGCAGCAGCAAGTCTTTTTCCGCCATCTGTGATAGCAGGTGCTCATTGCGGTGGGCCTCCTGAACCCTTAGCGCCAGAGCCGCCGCTGCTTCTTTCTGGGCCAGGGAGGCTTCCTTGAGCTGCCTGTCCAAAGACATCACCTTGCGCTGCCAGCGCTCTTTTTCGGACTGCCACCGCTGGTGATAACGGGCCAGGGTCTTAAGATAGCGCTGCATAAAAGAATCGTAGGCACTGTGCACAGCCGGATTATATACCCAGATGCTGTCGCTGATCTGCTCGAAATAAGGAAATTTTTGCAGGGTACAGGTAATGGCCGGAGTATCGGTTTTTTTCCATCCCCCCACAATGTCCAACAACTGCTGCACCGACAGTCCGCCGGGATGAGACTTAAGGGCCTTAATCAGCAGCTGTTTTAAAGAATACTTTTCGTTTTCCACCTGCCACTCGGTCAGCACCCATTGCCCGTTCTCCAATTGTACAAAACGGCCGTCAGCCAGCAGGGAGGCCTCCTCCGCCAGCAGCTTCCGAGCCTTCTTCTTCCCCCGACTGCTGTTGCGGGTCAGTTCCTTTATGCTAACCGGATGCTGCTTTCTCAGCAGGTAACTGTAAAATGGATCGTTCTCCCGCTTGCCCTGCAGGTTTAGAGTCCAAATATTACCTTTGCTCACAAAGCAATCATTCTGTTGCAAACAACGGCTAATTTTTTCCTCAACCTGCTGTGGCGTGCAATCCTTGAGCATTTTTTTCTGTACGTAAGGCAGCAATTCGGGAACGCTCAATCCATCAAAAAAGAACAGGGTTTTTTTCAGTACGTCTGTTAATGAGTGCAAACTGCTCTCCATAACTAACACCCCTTAATTTATTCAAATTACCATTTTATTCCATTGTCAATAATAATATTCTCCACATATTGCCATATCCCTTTTTCTGCCAGCCTGCAAGTGAAAAAATTTTTTCTGCGCCATCTATTTAAATGTTAATTAATGTATAATGTACTTTAAGAGGGGTGTTACAGATGGAACAAATAAAGCTTCCCATTGGTGCGGAAGGGGAAATCCTGCTGGAAGGGCCCGTGCACAGCACCGTCCTTTCCGATTTGACCATGGACGAAAAACTGTGTAACTTTCGCCAGCCGGAAAAGCAAAAGATCGCTCTGCGAGAAATTGCTGCTGCCAGCGATGGCCTGGTCTACATCGCCCGCAGCGGCAACTGCATCGTCGGATATGTTACCTTCCATCGCCCCGATTCTTTCAGCCGCTGGAGCAAGCATCCCCGCATATTGGAGCTTGGCGCTATTGAGGTCAGTCCGTCCTACCGCCGGCATAAACTGGCCCGCCACCTCTTGCAAATGGCCTTTGCCCATCCGGTGATGGAGGATTTTATTGTTATCACCATCGAATTCTGCTGGCACTGGGACCTGGACAACACCGGCCTGACCATCTGGGAATACCAAAAGATGCTGACCAGATTGTTTGGTACGGTGGGCCTGGAGAAAGTAGAAACTGACGATCCGGACATCCTGGAACATGTAGCCAATGTCCTGATGGCTCGCATCGGGAAAAACGTTTCCCCACAGGATAGGGAAATGTTCCGGGCCATGCAATTTATGCACACCGGCCCGACCCAGTAGCTTTTCGCAGGCGATAAGTAATCCCCATCCTGCCGGCAGGATGGGGATTTAACATTGTCATCTGGGAGGAAAAGGCGCGGTGCTTTTTGGGCTCATTTACCGTACATTTGGGTGCGTGTTGACCGCGTACGACACTTAAAGCAAAAGGGCCGTGGTGGTTTCCACGGCCCCCTGGGCTTAAAGGCTTTTGGTGTCGGAGGCGGGACTTGAACCCGCACGGTTTCCCATACGCCCCTCAAACGTACGCGTCTGCCAGTTCCGCCACTCCGACATTATTCTTTTTTGCTGCAAGAGATATCTTAGCATGATTTACGAACGGCGTCAACCCCTCCGGGCCAGGATTTTGGCGTTGATCCGCTCCATCAGGTGCACGGTGGAATATACGTGAAAAAGCTGAATAACCACGCTCTGAACCGGGCCCTGGAAGTTTTCCATACCCGGGCCGATCACTATTTCTACACCGGTGGCTTCTTCGGCTACAGTCTTGAATTTCCGCAGCAGCGCCTGTCTGCGGGACTCATCGGCCAGTTCCGGCCAATTACTCTGCAGGCTTACCGGCTGGCCGGGCAATTCGGACTGCAGCACCTGCAGAAACATCTGCTCAAACTGTTCCAGATTCAGTCTGGGCTGCGGCAAAGCAGGTCCTCCTCACCTGTCATAAAGTTCTATCATTCTTACTCTATGCAACAGGCCGGACGGGCAGCGGAACCCACCCGGCCGGCAGCATTAGTAGGCTAAAAAAGAGCCGGGAAAGCCGGCGGGTGGGGATTGTAGTAATTAATCGCCAGCCAACCGGCAAAAATTAACACCAGCCCGCAGGTCCAGAAAAAAGCAATTTTCCAGTGAGCCCAGTCGGTGAAGTCGATCAGGTAGAAATACAGCAACATATACGGACAAAGGAAAAGAAACAGCCAGGTTATATCCATGCCAATATCACCCACTCGGTGGTGTGCCGGCCTGCTCTATACATTATTATATCATCAATGGACTGCCTGCTCATTATCGGTTGCACTCAATAAAAAGGCATTAAACTGCAATATTGTGCAGCTGCGCGGAGAAGCGGGTTAGTTTTTCCGTTTTGATCTCGCCCAACAGATAGGTGCTTTCGGTTCCCACCGCTCCCAGACCGGGGAAAATGAATTTGGGCTCTACAGCAATGACCATACCAGCCAGTAATGGGGTTTTGTTCCCCCGGGCCAGTACTGGTAGCTCGTTGAGTTCTAGCCCCACACCGTGACCAATAAAGCCCACCGGACTGCCATACCCCATAAAGTATTCGGCCAGCCCGGCCTGTTCAGCCATCTGCAAGGCCAGCAAGTGGGCAGCCTCGGCGGGCTGCCCCGGCCGGACGCTCTCCTCAATGGCCTGGGCAATTTCTAAAGCGACCAGGTGGGCCCGCTCCAGTAGCGGCGGCAGCGTGCCGGCCACAAAAACCCGGGACATATCCACACAGTACCCCTCAACGCAGGCCACATAGTCCACCATCAAAGGCTGGCTGACCTGCCAGACCTGCCGGCCAGGTCCCATGGGATAGGTCAGGTTCAACCCACAACCCCCTAGAGGCCCGTCGAAGTAACTGGCCACACCACCACTGGGGCCGGCCAGCACACAGCCATAGTGGAACTCACTATTCAGCCCCCGCAGGCGGACTACGCCTTGATGACCCCGCTGGCGCAGCAACAGTTCCAGACGGGCAGCGATCTGATACTCAGTCATACCGGGTTCCAGTTCCTGACTCAGCACGGCGTAGGCCTCGTCCAGTGCTGCTGCCGCCTGGCGAATGAGTGTCTGCTCGAAGGTTGACTTCACTGCCCGCTGCTGCCGGATGAGATGGGATATGTTCTGCCACCGGACGTGGGGAAAAAGCTGCTGCAGCAACTCGTAATACTGAATTGGCAGCACATCGTACTCCAGCCCAATGCCGCCCTCCGGACAGTAACCACATGAACGGAGCACATCGGGCAGCTTTTTAAAGCTGACCAGCGGCACCACCTGCTCCAGCTGCGCATAGCGTACTGCCTCCTCGTAACTGCGCCGCACACAGAATACCGGCTGGCCGGCGGCGGGTATCCACAGCACTCCCTGCTGGAACACGCCACTATAATAATAGAGATCCGCCCCCTGCCAGAGCAGAGCGCCATCCAGGCCAGCTGCCGCCAGCGCAGCCTGCAGTCCTTGCCAGCGGGCGGTTATTTCATCCCGGGGAACCGTCAGCATATCATATCCTCCCTGCTGCTGTTATTTTCATAATATTCAATATTTATTTACTGGAAAAAAGCAGGCCCCCGGACAGGCCTGCTTTTTTATTTCCTCTACCCCTCTCAATCCCTTTTCAAGCTGTATCGTGAATCGGCCGGATGTGCAGTACAGCCCCCGACCAGTAGCCCTTTATTTATTCTTGAATTCGGGTTTGCGCTTATTCAAGAAGGCATCAATACCCTCCGCCCGGTCGGCGGTGGTGAAAACCAAACCGAAAAGATCGGCTTCATGGATAAAAGCTTTTTCCAGGTCCATTTCCAGACCGTCGTTCACGGCCTCCTTGCTCAACCGTACGGCAATGGGGCCGCGGGCGGCAATGCGTTTGGCCATACTCTTACAGAAGTTCATCAACTCTTCTGCTGGCACCACATGGTTGACCAGACCAATCTTGTGGGCGGTCTCAGCATCGTACATATCGGCGGTGAAAAGAATTTCCTTGGCCATACCCGGATTGACCAGGCGAGTGAGACGCTGAGTGCCGCCAAAACCGGCAATCAGGCCCAGGTTGACTTCGGGCTGGCCAAATTTGGCTTTTTCACTGGCAATACGGATGTCACAGGCCATGGCCAGTTCATTGCCGCCGCCCAGAGCAAAACCGTTTATAGCTGCAATTACAGGCTTGGGCAGGTTTTCAATTTTGCTGAACACCTGCTGCCCCTTGCGGGCAAACTCTTTTGCTTCCATGGGGCTGAGCTGGCTCATGAAAGCAATATCCGCACCTGCTACAAAGGATTTTTCACCGGCACCGGTAATAATGATCACCCGCACCTGATCGTCAGCCGCCAGCTGATCCATAGCGGCATCCAGCTCGGCAAGGACGGCGGCGTTCAAGGCGTTCAGCACTTTGGGGCGGTTGATGGTCAAAACGGCAATGCCGTCTTCGATTTCCAGCAGGATGTTTTCCCAGGCCACATTAATTCCTCCCCGTTCACCAATCATTCATATTTGTAAAAACCGCGCCCGGTCTTGCGGCCCAGCCACCCGGCAGCAACATATTTGCGCAGCAGCGGGCAGGGACGGTACTTGCTGTCGCCCAGACCCTTGTGCAGCACTTCCATAATGTACAGGCAGGTGTCCAGACCGATCAAGTCGGCCAGCGCCAGGGGCCCCATGGGGTGGTTCATGCCCAGCTTCATCACCTGATCCACCGCTTCGGGGGTGGCAATACCCTCATATACGCAGTATATGGCCTCGTTGATCATGGGCAAAAGCACCCGGTTGGACACAAAGCCAGGAGCGTCATTGACCTCCACCGGCACTTTACCCATCTTTTCGCTCATGGTCTTGATGATTTCATATGTTTCATCCGAGGTAGCCAGGCCGCGAATCACTTCCACCAGTTTCATCACGGGCACCGGGTTCATGAAGTGCATACCGATAACCTTCTCCGGCCGTTTGGTTACAGCGGCAATTTCGGTGATGGGCAGCGAGGAGGTGTTGGTGGCCAGGATGGTATGGGCCGGACAGATCTGATCCAAATCTTTAAAAATCTTGCCCTTGATCTCCATATTCTCGATAGCAGCCTCAATCACCAAATCGCAGTCGGCTGCGTCGCTCAAGCTGGTAGAGGGAGTCAGACGGGCCAAAATCTCGGCTTTCTGGCTCTCGTCCAGACGACCCTTCTGTACGTCGCGACTCAGGTTTTTAGTAATAATGCCCAGACCGCGCTGCACAAATTCATCTTTTATGTCGTTCAGCACCACTGCAAAACCGGCCGCTGCCGCTACCTGGGCAATACCCGATCCCATCTGTCCCGCGCCGACAACCATAATCTTCTTAATATCCATTAAGAGTCAGCCTCCCGATTATTCTTGATGTTTCCCATAAAATAATCATTATAAATGATTCGTGTTTACACATTTTCCACAATCATGGCACAACCCTGACCGCCACCAATGCACAGTGTGGCCAGGCCCAGACGGCTGCCCCGCCGCTTCATTTCATAAAGCAGGGTAACCAGGATGCGGGCTCCGCTAGCACCAATGGGGTGACCGATGGCCACCGCACCACCGTTTACATTGACCTTTTCCAGGGGCAGTTCCAATTGCTTGATTACAGCGCAGGCCTGGGCAGCAAAGGCCTCGTTGGCTTCAATCAGATCCAGATCGGCTACAGTGAGGCCAGCTTTTTGCAGCGCCTTGCGTGTTGCCGGTATGGGCCCCAGTCCCATTACCGCCGGATCCACTCCAGCCGTGGCCGAACTGCGGATGACAAAAAGGGGCTTTATACCCAGTTCCCGGGCCCTGTCGGCAGACATGACCACACAGGCAGCCGCCCCGTCGTTGATACCAGAAGCATTCCCGGCCGTCACCGTGCCGTCCTTTTTAAAAGCAGGAGGGAGTTTGGCCAGGGCTTCCAGTGTAGTGCCGCGGCGCGGAAACTCGTCCACAGCAAACAGCACGGGGTCACCCTTCTTCTGGGGAATGGGCACGGGTACAATCTCATCATTAAATCGCCCTGCATCTATGGCAGCAACAGCCTTCTCCTGGCTGGCCAGAGCCAGGCGATCCTGTTCCTCGCGGGTGATGCCGTAGCGCTCGGCAATGTTCTCCGCCGTGATCCCCATATGGTAGTTGTTAAAGGCGCACCACAGGCCGTCCTTGATCATGGCGTCTACCAGCTTGCCGTCACCCATGCGGTAACCCCAGCGGGCCTTATCAATCACATATGGGGCGGCGCTCATGTTCTCCATGCCACCGGCCACCACAATGTCGGCCTCCCCGCACATGATCTGCTGGGCGGCCAAACCCACCGCCTTCAAACCGGAACCGCAAACAATATTCACAGTCCAGGCCGGGACTTCTTGAGGAATTCCCCCTTTTAGCGCTGCCTGGCGGGCCGGGTTCTGCCCCAGGCCGGCCTGCAATACATTGCCCATGATCACTTCATCTACCAGTCCAGCGTCTATACCGGCTCTCCTAACCGCTTCCCCGATTACCAGCGCCCCCAGGTCCACAGCAGGCACGCCGGCCAGTGTACCGCCAAATTTCCCTACCGCCGTGCGCACAGCGCTGACAATAACCACTTCTCGCACGTTTTACTTCCCCTTTCTCCACCTTTTCCACTGGATATAACTGACAGACTGGTACCCCCCCAAGCACCAGGCTGGCTTTTCCTGTCCGTTGTGCTTGTATCTACAGGCTGGCCTGCAGCAGTTCGCTAATGTCCTTTACAGCAATTTTTTCATCCAGATTTTGGTTCTTGACACTGTCTTCCAGCATAACGATGCAGTAGGGACAGGCTGTAGCAATGTAATTAACATCCTTTGCTGCCGCTTCCTGTACCTTGACATCCGAAAAGCGCAGTCCCGCTTCGGTTTCCATCCAGATGCGGGCACCACCGCCGCTGCAGCACATGCTCAGGTCCTTGCTGCGATGGAACTCCAGCGTGTTCAGCTCAGGAACCGCCCCCAGCAATTCACGCGGTGCGTCGAAAATACGGGAGTGGCGGCCCAAATAGCAGGGCTCATGGTAAATCACCCTGCCCTGCACCGACTTGCTCAAACTGAGCTTACCCTGCTTGAGCAGATCAGCCAGGATTTCCGTATAGTGATATACTTCAAAATCGGCACCGAATTCGGGATATTCCTTGCTGAAGGTATAATAGCAGTGCGGTGAAGTGGTGATGATCTTCTTGACACCTTTTTCCTGGAACAGCTTGATGTTATATTCGGCCAGGTTGGTAAACTCCTGCTCGGCACCGATTTTACGCACCGATTCGCCACAGCACTGCTCTTCTCCCGACAGCACACCAAAGCTCACACCGGCAGCCTTGAGCAGGTCCACAATCGCCCGGGCCACTTTCTGGCTGCGGCCGTCATAGGCCGAGGTGCAGCAGACATAAAGCAGGTATTCCTTATCCGGGGTAAAGGCAGGAACTTCATAGCCCTTCATCCAATCGGCCCGGGCCGACCGTTCCTGAGACCACGGGTTGCCCTGGCTGTTGATGCTGCCTACTACGGCCTTTAAGTTTTTGGGAATACCGCCAGTTTCAGCAATGACGCTGCGCATGCTGCGCACCAGATCGGGGATCTTGATGCCCCGCGGGCAGAACACGGCGCACTGGTTGCAGGTGGTGCAGGCAAACAGGAAATCATCGGACTCGTAACCATCATATCCCAGACGGCCCATGTGGAACATGCCCCGGGTATTGAACTCGGCTTCCTTCTCCATTCTGTGCCAGGGGCAGACCGCGGTGCACAGGCCGCACTGCATACATTTGGTTATTTCCTCGCCGCCCGAGGCGACGATGACATCCCTTACCTCGTCAAAGATCATTAATGGCTCGGCCACATCTATTCCTCCTCATTTAAGGGCTGCAAAAACCGAAAAAGCCATCCATTACTGAAAAAATAGAGAAACTGCCGAAAACCCCTCAATAAGCAATATAAATCCAGCGAGCAAGGAGGGTTTGGGTGCGCGGGAATTATATATGATCGGGTATTTCCGGCAGCTCCCGGACAAACCAACTCTTAACGGGCCGCAGCCGGGCTGCGACACGGAACCTGACTGGTTAAGATGCCAGCACCTTTTTCAGTTCTTCAATCAGTATGGGCACCACATCGAACAGGTCGCCCACAATACCGTAGTCGGCCACCTTGAAGATGTTGGCCTCGGGATCCTTGTTGATGGCCACAATGCACTTGGAGGAACTCATGCCGGCCAGGTGCTGGATGGCACCCGAAATACCGCAGGCAATGTACAGAACGGGGGATACGGTCTTGCCGGTCTGGCCCACCTGCAGGGAGTGAGGAATCCAGCCCGCGTCCACGGCCGCCCGGGATGCACCGATGGCTGCACCCAGCACGTCGGCCAGCTGTTCCAGCAGGGCAAAACCTTCCGGACCTTTCAAACCGCGACCACCGGACACCACCACATTGGCCTCGGTAAGCTCGGGGCGGGTGCTGATTTGCATGACCACTTCTTTAATAATCTGGCGGATATCGCCTGGTGCCAGGTCTTCCTTGATCACCTCGGCTGTCCGGCCGGCCTGGGGCTCACTGACAGCAAACACATTGGGACGGATGGTAGCCATGATCGGGCTGGCATTCTGGCAGCAAACCTTGGTCAAGGCTTTACCAGCATAAATGGGGCGTACGAAAACCAGATTGCCGTCTTCCAGATACATATCGGTGCAGTCGGTGAGCAGGCCGGTGCTGACCTTCTGAGCTACCATGGCCGAAAGATCACGGCCGCCCAGGGTGCAACCGAGCAGCACCACAGCCGGTTCATATTTCTTGACCAGGTCGGCCAGTACGCTGGCGTAACCATCGGTGGTGTAGCTGGCCAGTTCGGGCCTGTCCACTACATAAACCTTATCGGCACCATACTCGCCAAAACTGGCCGCCAGATCGGATACATTACTGCCTATCAGCACGGCCGCCAGCTCGCCGCCGAAATTATCCACCAGCTTGCGCCCTTCGCTCAGCATCTCATAGGTGACCTTCCTCACCTTGCCGTCACGCTGTTCGACAAATACCCAAATTCCTTTTGCCATTCCTGATACCCTCCTAAACTCTCTGTAAAGTGTATTAGATAACTTTTGCTTCTTCCCGCAGCGCCTTGACCAGTTCTAATACAGCTTCCGCGGGTTCGCCAGGAATAATCCTACCAGCTTGCCGTGGTGAGGGCAGGAAATAGCTGAGCGGCTTTACTTTGGGCTGCACCTGGGACGCATCCAGACCAAGATCAGCCAGGGACAGTTTGGTCATGGGCTTCTTCTTGGCCTGCATGATCCCTTTCATGGAAGGATAGCGGGGCTCGTTCAGGCCCGCCTGGGAGGTGATCATGGCCGGCAGGGACACTTCCACCACTTCACTGCCACCGTCGATGTCGTGGGTAGCTACAGCTTTGCCGTCGGCCACTTCCAGCTTGGTTACAGTATTGACCACCGGCAGACCCAGCAGTTCGGCCACCCGTACCGCCACCTGGGAGGAACCGTCATCAATAGCCATATAGCCACCGAAGACCAGGTCGTATTCCAGAGTGGAAATGGCTTTGGCCAGAATTACGGCGGTGGCGTACTCATCCAGCTCCACATCACCGGGGTTGACCAGCACGGCCTTGTCCGCGCCCATAGCCAGAGCCTGACGCAGAGCGCTCTGGGCTTCGTCGCTGCCCACGCTGATCACGGTTACTTCGCCCTTGTATTTTTCTTTCAGGCGCAATGCTTCTTCCACCGAATATTCATCATAGGGGTTGATGATCAGAGTGACCCCCTGCTTATTGATCTGCCCGCTGGCATCCAGGGTGATCTTGGCCTCTGTGTCAAATACCTGTTTCAGGCAAACTACAATTTTCATATTTGTCCTCCTTTGCATATGCCCGGTCAAGTAATCAGCTTTGCGCCAGAGCACGATGTGCATTTTTCTTTGGTGCCCGGGGTGGAGCTCCCAAAGACCGTCCTCAAGGCTGGTCAGCCTTTATTATCTATCTAAATACACTATTCATCAGTTATCTATTGCCCGATCTCTCTGTGTTTTACTTCAGCAGGTGAGAGGCAATGACTATCCGCTGCACCTCGCTGGTTCCTTCATAAATCTCCGTAATCTTGGCATCGCGCATCATGCGCTCCACGGGATACTCCCGGGTATAGCCATAACCGCCGAAGATTTGTACCGCTTTGGTGGTTACCCACATGGCGGCTTCCGAGGCATACAGCTTGGCCATGGCCGACTGCTTGCTGTAGGGCAGTTTTTGGTCCTTCAGCCAGGCTGCCTGGTAGACCAGCAGGCGAGCCGCTTCAATGCGGGTAGCCATATCGGCCAGCATCCACTGGATACCCTGGTTAGCCGAGATGGGCTTGCCAAACTGCTCCCGAATCTTGCTGTACTCCAGAGCCTGTTCGAAAGCGCCCTGGGCAATACCCAGCGCCTGGGCGGCAATGCCAATCCGACCGCCGTCCAGCGTCATCATAATAATCTTGAAGCCCATGCCCTCTTCGCCCAGCAAGTTTTCTTTGGGCACCCGGCAGTTTTCAAAGACCAGCTCATAGGTAGAAGAAGCGCGGATACCCATCTTGTGCTCCTTCTTGCCAAAGCTGAAGCCCGGTGTTCCTTTTTCCACGATAAAGGCAGTGGTGCCCTTGTGCTTTTTGGCCCGGTCGGTACTGGCAATGACCACATAAATGTCAGCATGGAAAGCATTGGTAATGAAAATCTTGGTGCCGTTAAGCACATAGTGGTCGCCATCCCGAGTGGCGGTGAGTTTAACCGCACCGGCATCCGATCCGGCGGAAGGCTCGGTCAGGCCCATGGCCCCGATTTTCTCCCCGTTGCACAGGGGAACCAGATATTTTTTCTTCTGTTCCTCAGTACCAAAAGCGTAGATGGGCCAGGCACACAGCGAGGTGTGGGCTGAAATCAGGACGCCCGATGATGCGCAAACCCGGGAAAGTTCTTCCACGGCGATGGCATAGCTCAGGTTGTCCATACCTGCCCCTTCGTATTCCTCGGGATAAGGAATACCGGTCAGACCCATCTCGCCCATTTTGGTCCACAGCGACCAGTCGTATTCTTCCTTCTCATCCATTTCCCCGGCTTTGGGCGCTATCTCGGTCTCGGCAAAATCGCGCACAGTTTTGCGCAGCATTTCCTGTTCTTCAGTCAGGATGAATTCCACAGCAATTCCTCCTTAAAGTATCTGGCTAATTTTGACCAGCAGAACTGGTAAATTGCTGTGTGCTATTTGCAAATAACATACCAACAATTTAGAAAACTTTGAACATACCAGCCGGCCCGCTTCTGTCCTGCTGGCAAGACACCCCGGACAAACTGGCACATCGCTGCTCCAGCCGAAAAAGATAGACAGGACAGCTTCCCTGTAGTCACCCGGGCCGGTTAAGCCCGCCCCGGCCAGCTAAATAAAGCATTTGCTTCTAGTGGTCACTGTGTTTACTATCGCTGACACAGTACACACCATTCTGTCGCACCCTCGCCTCCTTTATCGACAAATTACTCAGTCGCGTGACTGAACGTTCAATCATATTATAAAAATTTTACGGCATTTTGTAAACGATATTGAGTTTTGAATAGTGAAAATCATGCCCCAAAAAAAGCCGGGCGACGTGGCCCGGCTGTACCCAGTGCTTGTTTTATTTTTTCTTGCCCCACTCTTTCTCCCGCAGCTCCACCCGGCGGATCTTGCCGCTCACCGTCTTGGGCAGGCTGTCCACAAACTCTACTTTGCGCGGATACTTGTAAGGCGCGGTTACCTTCTTGACGTGCTCCTGCAGTTCCTTCACCAGTTCGTCGGAAGGCTGGTAACCCGGAGCCAGAACCACAAAAGCCTTAACCACCTCGCCGCGCAGCTCATCCGGGCTGGAGACTACCGCCGATTCGGCCACGGCCGGATGCTCCAGCAGGGCGCTCTCCACCTCAAAGGGGCCAATGCGGTAGCCGGCCGCCAGGATCACATCGTCGGCCCGGCCCACAAACCACAGGTAGCCGTCCTCATCCCGGTAGGCCCGGTCACCGGTGATGTACCAGTCACCCCGGTAGGCGCTGGCCGTCTTCTCCGGATTCTTCCAGTATTCCTTAAACAGGCCCACCGGCCGGTTGGGCTTGACCCGGATGGCAATGTCGCCCTCCTGGTTGGGCGGCAGGATGTTGCCCTCATCGTCAATAACGTGGATCTCAAAGCCGGGCGCCGGCTTGCCCATGGAGCCGAAGCGCGGCTCAATGCAGGGATAGCTGCCAGCCAGCAGTACGGTTTCGGTCTGGCCGTAACCATCGCGAATAATGATGCCCGTGGCTTCCTTCCACACCTCAATTACTTCCGGGTTCAGAGGTTCGCCGGCCGCCACGCAGTGGCGCAGGGTGGGATATTGGTATGCTTTCAAGTCCTCCAGCACCAGCATGCGGTAGTTGGTGGGCGCCCCGCACATGGTAGTGATGGGGTACTTGCTGAGCAGTTCCAGCGTCTTTTTGGTGTCAAAGCGGGCAGTGTGGTGCACAAAGATGGCCGCTCCCATATTCCAGGGACCAAAGAAGGAACTCCAGGCCGCCTTGGCCCAGCCGGTATCACTCAGATTCCAGTGCAGGTCGTCTTCCCGCAGATCCAGCCAGAAGGTGCCGGTAATTTTGTGCCCGATGGGATAGGAAGCGTGGGTGTGCACGGTCATCTTGGGATAGCCCGTGGTGCCCGAGGTGAAATAGAGAATGGCATTGTCGTCACTGCGCGTGTTGGCGGTTTCAAACTGATCCGAGGCGGCAGCAAAGAGCTCGTCGTAGCTCAGCCAGCCCTCCCGGGTACCCTGGACGATGATTTTGGTTTTGACCGTGGGGCACTCGCCCACCACTTCATCCACCCGCGGAGCGATACTGTTGTCAGTGATGATGCATACCGCTTCCGAGGCCTCGAAGCGATATTTGATGTCCTTGGCCGTGAGCTGGGTAGTTCCCGGGCTGATTACAGCACCCATGCGCAAACAGGCAATGTTGATCACCCACCACTCAACATAGCGGGGTAGGATCACAATCACCACATCACCCTTTTTCACACCCTGGGCGGCCAGCATGTTACACACCCGGCGTGAATCCTGGCAAAGTGCGGCAAAGGTCTTTTTCACCTCGTTGCCCTCATCGTCCACCCACCACATGGCCAGTTTATCGGGATTTTCCGCCCACTTGTCCAGAACATCGCGGGCGAAATTGAAGTATTCCGGCACCTCTAGCTTGAACTCGGCGTAGGTCTTGTCGTAATCCACCATGTTGTGTACCTGGGACATGCCAACAACTCCTTTCAAAAATGTTTAAAAATATACACGCCCGGTTTATTTTGCAATTATCTTGCCAATTTTCTGATTATATAAAAAGTTTTATACAAATACCCGCTCGCCCCTCTGACAAGCTATTCTCCAGCATCCCGCCGCACCGCGCCGGCCAGCTCCGGCAACCCCAACCTGTTAACTTTTGTATATATCCATATCTGGTCCCGCACCGCTGAGCGGCAGTTGTCACCGGCTCCCGGTACTCCCGGCACCGGCCGACGACCGGTGCCGGGAAAATAAGTGGTTGTAAACAAAAGTTTATATGTTATTATTAAAGTACAGGAACCTTGATTGGCCGGCAGCAAAAGCCTCTCCCGCCTCCACCTCCCATCAGCGGAACCGGGCTTTGAGCTGCCGGTTTTTTATGCCGTTTCAATCTGTGCAGCCTTCTCCCGGCCCAGCTCTTTGATGGCCTGCTCCCGCAGCTTGTATTTCTGGATCTTGCCACTGGCCGTGGTGGGATACTGGTCCACAAAGAAAATGTAGGCCGGAATTTTGTGGCGGGAGATCTTATCCCGGCAGAATTCCTGGATTTCCTCGGGTGTGGCCTGTTCACCTTCCTTGAGCTGGATAAAGGCCACCACTTCTTCGCCGTATTTCTCGCTGGGCACACCTACAATCTGTATATCCTTAATTTTGGGGTTGGTGTACAGAAATTCCTCAATTTCCCGCGGGTAAATGTTTTCGCCACCCCGAATGATCATATCCTTCAGGCGGCCGGTAATCTTGCAGTAGCCATTTTCATCCATCACGGCCAGATCCCCGGTGTGCAGCCAGCCATCACTGTCAATGGCCGAGGCGGTAGCTTCGGGCATGTTGTAGTAGCCCTTCATTACATGGTAGCCCCGGGTGCACAGCTCGCCCTGCACGCCCGGCGGTACGGTTTCCCCGGTCTCCGGGTTAACAATTTTCACTTCTATATTGGGCATGGCCCGCCCAACAGTGCTCACCCGCAGCTCAATGGGATCGTCAGTGCGGGTCATGGTGATGCCCGGAGAGGCCTCGGTCTGGCCGTAGGTAATACAGATCTCCCTCGCCCCCATGGTGTTGACCACCGCTTTCATCACCTCAATGGGACAGGGAGCGCCGGCCATAATTCCGGTACGCAGCGAGGAGGTGTCGTACCGGTTCTTACTCATCTCCTCCAGCTCGGCAATAAACATGGTGGGCACACCGTGTACAGCTGTACATTTTTCTTTTTCAATAGTTTTCAATACATTGACCGGGTTAAAGGACACCACCGGCACCATGGTGGCTCCCGAAACCACGCAGGTGAGCGTACCCAGCACACAGCCGAAACAATGGAAGAAGGGCACCGGGATGCACAGGCGGTCTTTATGGGTAAAGGCCATACATTCAGCAATGCTGCAGGCATTGCCAATCAGGTTGGTGTGGGTGAGCATGACCCCTTTGGGAAAGCCCGTAGTACCCGAGGTGTATTGCATGTTAATCACTTCATCGGGCTTGAGGGAAGCCTGCCGCTCGGCCAGCTCGGCATCGCTGACCTGATTGCCCAGTTCCATAATGTCGGACCAGTTGTACATACCGGGCATTTTTTCCGGCCCGATGTAAATGACGTTTTTCAGCAGCGGCAGCCGGGCCGATTGCAACTGGCCAGGCGCGCAGCTATAAAGTTCCGGACACAGCTCATAGACCATGTCCAGGTATTCCCGCCCCTTGATGCCGGCAATCAGGATCAGCGTGGTGGAATCCGACTGCCGGAGCAGGTACTCCAACTCAAAGGTGCGGTAATTGGTGTTTACCGTTACCAGCACCGCACCCATTTTGCCGGTGGCAAACTGGGTGATCACCCACTCGGGCACGTTGTTGCTCCAGATGGAAATGTGCTCGCCCTTCTGGATGCCCATCTTCATGAAGCCTTTGGCCGCCTGATTGCAGACATCGCGAAACTGCCGGTAGGTGTAGCGGAGGGGCGGCTCCACATACACCAGCGCATCATTGTCCGGGTATCTTTCCGCCATCTCATCCAACAGGCCGCCAATGGTGATTTTGCCCACTTCCACAGTGGCATCGCCTCCTTGAGGTTTTATAACGGCCACCCGCACAGGTGCGGGTGGCCCCAAAACTGTAGTTGCCCCAAAGACATTACAAACCAAGACAGCGGGCGATGACCAGGCGCTGGATTTCTGAAGTGCCTTCGCCGATTTCACACAGCTTGGCATCGCGCAGTATTCTCTCTACAGGAAATTCCTTGGTGTAGCCGTAACCACCGTGGATCTGGATGGCCTGCAGGGCGGCCTGGGTGGCCATTTCCGAAGCAAACAGTTTGGCAAAAGCGGCTTCCTTGGTGTGAGGTCGCCCACGGTCCTTCAACCAGGCCGCCTTGAGATACATGTTGCGGGCCAGCTCCACCTGCATGGCCATGTCGGCCAGCTTGAACTGGATAGCCTGGAATTTGCCTATGGGCTGAGAAAACTGATAGCGCTCCTGGGCGTACTGCAAGGCGGCATCTAGAGCGGCCTGGGCCAGACCTGTAGCCATGGCACCAATGGCTATCCGACCTCCGTCCAGCACCTGCAGAAACTGCTTGAATCCTTCTCCTTCCTGGCCCAGCAGATTTTCCTCGGGTACCCGCACGTCATCGAAATATAGTTCTGTGGTATTGGACCCGTGCAGGCCCAGTTTTTCATAACCGGCCTTGATAGTAAAACCGGGTGTGTCCACCGGTACAATGATGGCACTAATCCCTTTCTTTCCTTTTGTCTTGTCGGTCACTGCGGTGATGGTGACAAACCGGGCATAGCTGGCGTTGGTGATAAAGCACTTGCTGCCATTGATCACCCACTGGCCGTTTTCCCGCACCGCCCGGGTCTGGGTGCCACCAGCGTCTGAACCGGCATTGGGCTCAGTAAGACCAAAAGCCCCCAGACACTCGCCCCGGCAGAGTGGAGCCAGAAAGCGTTTCTTTTGCTCCTCGGTGCCAAACAGATAGATGGGCATACATCCCAGTGAAATGTGGGCCTCATAGGTCAGCCCGGTGGAACCGCAGGCGCGGGCGATCTCCTCCACCGCCAGGCAGTAGCTGACATAATCGGCCCCCGCCCCGCCGTAATCCTCGGGAAAGGGCAGACCCATCAAGTCCATTTCGGCCATACGCTGCAAAATACCCAGGGGAAACTGGCCGGTACGGTCAATTTCGGCAGCCCTGGGCGCAATCTCCTCCCGGGCAAAATCGCGCACCACGTCGCGAATCAACTGCTGTTCCCTGGTCAAATCAAAATCCATGGAGCATCCCCCCGGTTATATTTTCTGATTTGATTGAATGTTGCAAATTTTATGCAACCACATCCGGGATACCCTCACTTACTGCACACCCTCCGGTTGCTGCCCTTCAGCCACTCCCCAACATAGGCCCTGGCCACATCTGTTAACCAGCCGTTACGCAAATGTTCTGCACCGTGTAAAGAAAAGCACCACCGCGCGGTGGTGCCTGGCCTTTGCTGTAAATTCCGCTTTACAGGTTATGCCGTTCAAGTTAGTCCATACTTGAGTAATTTTTTATACAGACCCGGACGGGATATGTTGAGCATGCTGGCCGCCCGGGCCTTGTTGCCCTTGCACAGCATTAGTGCCTGCATAATGATCATTTTTTCGCTCTGTTCTAGAATCTGATCCAATCCCTGCCCGCTAAGCAGGGCGCTGGCAATACCATTATTTTTTTCCTCGCCGACCTGTTCCTCATCCGGGCCAAACTCAGCTGAGAGGGCCGTCAGATGGGCCGGCAGGTGGGCCAGGGTAATCCGATCCCCCTCCAGCACATTGAAAGCCCGTTCAATAACATTTTCCAGCTCGCGCACATTACCCGGCCAGCTGTAGCGCTGAAATACCGCCTGCACTTCAGGAGCTACTCCGCCCACCTGCATGCGGAACAGGCGGTTGAATTTCTGGATGAAACAGTCTACCAGTGCCGGAATATCTTCCCGGCGTTCCCGCAGGGGCGGGATGTGTATATTAACAACATTCAGCCGGTAGTAAAGATCCTCACGAAATTTTTTATACTTGACTAACTGGTCCAGGTTTACATTGGTTGCCGCCACAATGCGGACATCGCTAACCAGGGTACGGCCGCTACCCAGTTTCTGGATCTCCCGGTCCTGGATAAAGCGCAGCAGCTTGGCCTGCAGGTTAAAGGACAGCTCGCCAATTTCATCCAGAAAAACCGTGCCGCCGTGAGCCAGCTCCAGCTTCCCTACTTGGCCGCCTTTTCTACCACCGGTAAAGGCTCCCTCCTCGTAGCCGAAGAACTCGGATTCCAGCAGGGTATCGGGAATGGCCGCACAGTTGATCTTGATGAAAGGCCCGGAACGGCGCAGACTGGCGGCATGGATGGACTGGGCAAAGAGCTCCTTGCCCGTGCCCGACTCGCCTGTGATCAGGATGGTCGAGTTGCGCGGTGCCACCTTTAAAATGGTTTCTTTCAGGTCAATCAGTTGGGGGCTGGTCCCAACAATATTCTCCACGGTGTACTGAACCGCGCCGATAGACCGGGCCGGCCTTTTTCTGCTCTGGTACTGGCCGGCCAGGGTCGCACATTCACTGGAAAAACAGTTTAGAAAAGTTACATGAGCAGCCGCACCCAGCACCCGCTGCTCCTCGGTTACCGGCAGATAATGCACCAGAGCGCAGCGGCCATCCAATGTCTCCAGACAGCCCGGCTCGGGCTGTCCACTCTGCAACACCCGCACCAGCTTTTTAAAGCTACCGTGCCGGCTTACTTCCACCAGGGGGTGACCTACTATCTCGGAAGGCACCTGATGCAGTACTTCCGCCAAAGACATGGTAATTTGCGTTACCAGGCCATTGCTGTCAATTACCAGCAGCCCTTCCTGTTTGTTGGCAAAGATGGTTTTTAGCAGGTGCTCTGCCGTGCAAACCTGACGCCGAATACCGGCCAGGGGAAACAGGGCGCTTTCCTGGTACAGCAAACCAACCACCGCCGGTTTTTAATATTTCGACTTATATGAATATTTTAACAATGAACCGAAGAATTTGTACAGTATTATTTTTTGTCTTTGTCACTACAATTTCTCTGTAGCGCAACCGTTCCCCCTGTTCAGGCAATCTTTTCTATGTCCTGCCGCATCCGTAGCGCCTGGTAGTAGAGCTGCAGGTATTCCATACCCGATCGGGCCCAGGAAAAGTCCTTCTCCATGCAACGCCGCACCAGCCTCTGCCAGGCCAGCGGCTGGCCGTGGTAGAGCTGCAGCGCCCGGCCTATAGCCTGGTAAAACGCCCGCCCGCTGTATTCCTGGAAGACAAACCCGGTACCTGTATCCAGAATAGTATTGTAGTCGGCCACCGTATCGGCCAGCCCGCCTGTAGAACGCACTACCGGCACAGCTCCATAACGCATGGCAATCAACTGGCCCAGCCCGCAGGGCTCAAAGCGAGAGGGCATAAGAAAAATATCCGCACCGGCATAAATGCGCTGGGCCAGCACCGAATTGAACCCCAGATGCAGCCCCACTTTTTGCGGATGCCGTTTGCGCACTTCCCGGAATGCCTGTTCATAATATGGATCGCCCATACCTAGGATGCAGAGCTGTACCTCCTGCTGCAGCAAATCGTCCACGATCTCCAAAAGCAAATCCAAGCCCTTCTGATCCACCAGCCGGGAAACCAGACCCATTACCGGCACATCCTGCACCGGCAGCCCCATTTCCTGCTGCAGCCCGAACTTATTCTCCTTGCGAGCAGCCAGATTGTCCGGCTGGTAGTTCTTAAATATGCGCCGGTCCTGGTGCGGATCAAACTCATGGTAGTTGATCCCGTTAACGATGCCGTACAGATGGGCACTGCGCTGGCGCAGCAAGCCGTCCAGCCCTTCTCCCAGTTCCGGAGTCTGGATCTCCCGGGCATAGGTACGGCTCACAGTGTTGATGATATCGGCATAGACCAGACCCATTTTCATAAAGTTGATCTGACCGTAAAATTCAATGCCATCCGGCTGGAAATATTCTTCACCCACCTCCAGCAGGCGCAGCACTTCCCGCGGAAAAATGCCCTGGTACTTCAAATTGTGAATGGAAAACAGCGTGGCTATCGGCCGGTAAAAAGCATTTTGCCGGTAGCGAGCCTGCAGCAGGAAGGGAATAGGTCCGGTGTGCCAGTCGTTGCAGTGAATCAAATCGGGCTGCCAGTCCAGCAAGGGCAACATTTCCAGTACCGCCCGGCAGAAGAAAATGAATCTTTCCGCCTCATCGGGGAACATGTACATACCCTGGCGGTGAAAGTAGTGATAGTTGTTAATCAGGTAGACCGGTATTTTGCTGCTTCTCTGCTGATAGTGAGCACTGATCTCACCCTGCCGCACAATAGCTGTGGCCGTGCGCCCGGGCAAACTTACCGGAAAGTCCAGCAAGTACGGGTGCTGCCCCACTCCCCGGTAAAGAGGCATTACTACCCGCACATCATGGCCCGGCACGCCCTCCGGTACAGTGGCCAGGGCCTTGGGCAGCGAGCCGGCCACGTCAGCCAGCCCGCCGGTTTTTGCAAAGGGAGCTACCTCGGAAGATACCAGCAAAATTTTCAGTGGCCGTTCAAACATGAATTAGCCTCCCATGCCATATATTTTGTTTTAGTATACCGCCGGGCCGGCGTCTACATGACCATAACCGCGCCTATATGACACAACATTTGATTTTTCCTTTACCACCGGCAGGATTTTGCCTCTGGCGGGCGAAGTAACATCGAAGTAACATTTTGTAGAAAAATTTTCCGAAAGGGGTAGCCGGACATGACCCGGGAAGCAATTTGTATCAAAGGTACCCGCGAGGGTCTGGCCATTTTGCTGGATTGTGACCGGGAATGGGAGGAAATAAAGCGCAATTTACATAATAAAATGTCTGTTGCCGGTAATTTTTTCCGCGGTGCCCGTTTTGCCTTTTTCGGCAATAAAATAATCCCCCAGGAAAAAAATACCGAGCTGGTGCAGATCTGCCAGCAGTACGGTCTGGTATACTGTCAGGATGTGCGCTGGCCGCCGGTCGCCGGCAGAGCAGCCGGCAACCTGGCCGCCCGGGAACCCCACTCCGGTGCCACCACCAGAAGCGAAACACCCGGTACAGCCAACCTGCACTGGCAGCACCTGCGCAGCGGTCAGGTGCTCAAAAGCAGCGGCAGCCTGGTACTGGTGGGCGATGTTCACCCCGGAGCCGAGATCATTGCTGCCAGCAGCGTAGTCATCTGGGGCAAATGTCAGGGCTGCATTCGGGCTGGCACCCGGGATCCCCGGGCCACTGTGTGCGCTCTGGAACTTAAACCGGCCAGCCTGCAAATTGGCAATGTCAATGCTCCGGAAACCCTCTTCACCCGGCTGAGCGGTCCGCTGCTGGCCTGGGTGGAGGGAGACGCCATTATCTGCCGCAGTATTTAAACCAGGCCCCGGCAAGCAATCGCAAAAAAGCCGCCTGCCTTAATGGCAAGCGGCTTATATATTTTACTCTCTGTCCAACAACCTGCCAGTGGTCAGCAGTCCCACGATACTTTTACCATCCCGGATCTGTCCCTGTTCGATCATCCGCAGCGCCTCCGCCAGCGGCAGCACCTCAACCCGGATCAGCTCGTCTTCATCGGGATGAGCCCGACCGAAGGTAAGCTCACGAGCCAGAAAAACCGTCAGCTTTTCAGTAGTAAATCCGGGTGTAGTATAAAACGCACACAGCCTATCCCACCGACCGGCGGTCAGACCGGTTTCCTCACCCAGTTCGCGCACCGCACAGGCCAGTTCATCCTCCCCGGGATCGCATTTGCCGGCCGGAATTTCCAGCAATTCCTCCTGAACCGCATAGCGATACTGGCGTACCAGCACCACTTTACCATCGCCGGTCAGGGGCACCACGGCCACCGCTCCCGGGTACTCCACCACTTCCCGTCCGGCAATTTTGCCGCCCGGCAGCTCCACCTGATCCTGACGTACATTAAAGATCCTGCCCTGATAAATCATCCGGGAGGAAAGGGTCTTTTCTTTAAAATCCTGCATTTCTGTTCACACCTGCCTTGTTTTGTCCAGTGCCGCCAATAGCCCCTTCATGGTATAGACCGGCAGGCTGGCCAGCATCACATAATCTTCCGCTGTAAGGTGAAATGCAGCCGATGCATCGAAAAGCACATTGCCGCTGGGCGGGAATTCCTCGTCCCCCTCCCACAGCACATAAGTCACGGGCACCCGGGGGAGCACGGGAATGGTTACCGCAGCATCACCCAGCTCTACCGGCCGCCCCCCCAGTTTTTGACCCACTGCCAGCAGATCGGCCACCCGGTCCCGAAACATGGCTACCAGCGGGTTGATGGTCCTTTTGGTAAAAGGGTCGATATAGATAGCTGCCCCGGGAATTTCTCTAAAGGCAATGTACTTGTCCTGTAAAGGCACGGGCGTAATGCCGCAAAGATAGTGCAAAATGCAGATGGCCACCTCCGGAGGAGCTTCGCCCCCGCCCGGATGCCGCACCCAACCGGCAGGATACTCCACCAGATAATTGGTCCCTATAAACGACACCGTAAACAGATTATCCCTAAAATCCACTTCGCCAAACCGGGCCATCTGTTCCGGATCGCCGGCAGCCAGCCTTTCCCGGGCCAGCTGGTAGGCCGGTTGCAAATTTATCAGCGCCACGCTCATCACCCTGTCATCTTTTTACTTGAAATGTTTTCGCCAGAACCGGCCTCTTTCCTGCTTCCGCCACAGATACTTTGCCCCGGTAGCAGGATTTTAACTTCAATGGTAGAATTAACATCTTGAGCAAATCTGAGCAAACGCACTGCCCCCGGCTGGAGGAATAAAAATTGCAGTATAAAATTGGCATACCGGCCTCGCTGATGTACTTCACCCAATATCCGGCCTGGCACGCCTTTTTTAGCGAGCTGGGCCTCCAGGTGGTCACATCGGGAGCCACTACCAAAAAACTGCTGGATCAGGGAGTGAGGGAAGCGCTGGCAGACGCCTGTCTGCCAGTCAAAGTTTATATCGGTCATGTGCTGTCCCTGAAGGACAGAGTGGACTATTTGTTTGTACCACGCATAGTCTGTCTCAACAGGCGTACCATATACTGCCCCAAATTTCTGGGCATGCCCGACATGGTCAAGCATGGACTGAGCTGCCAGCTGCCCGTACTGGACACCTGGTTTGATGTGCGGGAGCGCTCGACCAACCTGTGGAACGCTTACCGAAGTATAGGACAATTTTTTCGCAAACCTTTCGGCCAGATTGTTCGGGCCTACTGGCAGGCCCGCAGGGCGGATAAAGCCCTGTCTCGGCTGCTGCACAGCGGCCACATGCTGCCCGCTGCCCTGGCCCATCTGACACAGGGTAAGCCGCTACCCGACCCGCCAGCGGAAGGGAACCTTACCCTTGCCGTGCTGGGATACCCGTACCTGGTACACGATCCTTTTATCAGCTTTGAATTGCCGGGCAAGCTACGCCGTTTGGGTGTGCGGATGTTGACCATGGAAAATGTACCGGAAAACTACCTCCGGCAGCAGGAACACCTGCTGGACAAAACCATGTTCTGGACTTTTAGCGATTGGGCCATCAAGGCCGCCCTGTATTTTTTCAGGCAGCAAAAGGTAGACGGCATCATTCACCTCACCGCATTTGGCTGCGGGCCGGATTCTATGGTAGATAAGCTGATGGAACTGACCGCTCATGATTATCCACAGGTACCGTTCATGAGCCTGACCATTGATGAGCACAGCGGTGAGGCCGGAGTAATGACCAGGCTGGAAGCTTTCGTAGACATGGTCAGACGCAAGAAGGGGGTGTAAAACGTGCCCAGAGTTACTTTCCCCCATATGGGCGAATCATACCGGGCCTTTAAAATGTTACTGGAAGATCTGGGCAATCAGGTAATACTGCCTCCCCGCCCCAGCAAGCGCACTCTGGACTATGGCGTGCAGTATGCACCCGAATTCGCCTGCTTTCCTCTGAAAGTGTTGATGGGCACCTATGTGGAAACCTGTCAGATGGGTGCCGAGATTATTGTCACCAGCGGCGGTGTGGGGCCCTGCCGGGCCGGCCAGTACGGCCAGATCCACAAGCGCATCCTGCACCATATTGGCTATCCGGTGGAACTGATTGTCTTTGAACCACCCCTTTTGCATCCGGTGGACTTCCTGCGCAACATCCGCCGCCTGAACAATGCCCGCCTGTCCTACCGGGCGGTCTGGGAGTGCATCAGGCGCGGCTGGCGCAAGCTGCAAGCCCTGGACCGCATTGAAGCGCTCACCCATATCATCCGGCCCCGCGAATTGCAGCGGGGCAGTACCAGCAAAACCTATCGCCGGGTTTTAAGCTACTTAGATCAGGCCACCACCCTGGACCAGATCACCGAAGCTGAAGCAGCAGCGCTGGACGAACTGAAGGCGCTACCCCAGGACCGGGAAAGGCCTGTGTTGAAAGTGGGGCTGGTAGGTGAAATATACGTCTTATTGGAACCGGCCAGCAACCTGGAGATCGAAGAAACTCTGGGACACCTGGGGGTAGAAGTGGATCGCTCCATGTATTTGACCAGCTGGACTAGGGACAACACCATCAGCCACACCAGTGTCACCCAGCAGGTGCACCAGGCCGCCCGCCCTTTCATTCCCCTGTGCATTGGCGGTCACGGACGGGAAACCGTGGGTCACACTATTGTTTACGCCCAGCACGGCTACGACGGGGTGATTCAACTGGCTCCATTCACCTGCATTCCGGAAATAGTGGCCCGCACCGTGCTCACTACCGTAAGCACACGCTACAACATCCCGGTGCTCACCTTCTTCTTGGATGAGCAAACCGGTAAGGCGGGCATGACCACCCGCCTGGAAGCATTTGTAGATCTGATGCGGCGCAAGAAATGGCCCGCCCTGGCCGCCGGCCAGCCTGCGGCGGCCATTTAATCAGCATGACAACGCTATTAGGAGAAAGTAACCATGATCGAAGCATACCTGGGAATAGATGTAGGATCAGTCAGCACCAATATAGTATTGATTAACAGACAGCGCGAGGTAATTGCCGACCTGTACCTGCGCACGCGCGGTCGTCCCATTGAAACCCTGCAGCAAGGCCTGGCCCACCTCAACCAGGAATACGGCCGGCAGGTTAAAGTGCTGGCAGCGGGCACCACTGGCAGCGGCCGCTATCTGGCCGGCGTAATGGTGGGGGCTGACGTGATCAAGAACGAGATTACTGCCCATGCCGTGGCCGCCGCCCAGATCGTGCCCGATGTGCAGACCGTGCTGGAAATTGGCGGACAGGACTCCAAGATCATCATCATCCGCAACGGCGTAGTCACCGATTTCGCCATGAATACCGTTTGTGCCGCCGGGACAGGATCATTCCTGGACCAGCAGGCCGCCCGCCTGGGCATACCCATTACCGACTTCGGTGATATAGCCGTCTCATCGTCCAACCCGGTACGCATTGCCGGCCGCTGCACAGTTTTTGCCGAGTCCGATATGATTCACAAGCAGCAGATGGGCTTCCCCATTGCCGACATTATCAACGGTCTGTGCGAAGCCCTGGTGCGCAACTACCTGAACAATGTGGGCAAGGGCAAGGAAATCCTGCCCCCCGTGGTCTTCCAGGGTGGGGTAGCCGCCAACAAGGGCATCAAAGCAGCCTTTGAAAGGGCCCTGGGCCTGCCCGTAATTATTCCTCCCTATTTCAATGTGATGGGAGCCATCGGAGCCGCCTACCTGGCCCAGGAGGAGAGCGTCCGCCGGGACGGTACCAGTTTCAAGGGCTTCCACGTAGCCGAGCTGCCCTATAAAACCGGCAGTTTTGAGTGCACCGGTTGCCCCAACAGCTGTGAGATTGTGGAGATCCTGGAGGAAGGCAAAGTGATTGGCCGCTGGGGCTCCCGTTGCCAGCGCTGGGACAATATCTAGAAGGTGAAAATATGTCTTCCGATTACACCTATCTGGCCCTGTTCGTCAACTACACCATCCTGCTCTTCATGCTGGGCAGCGGCGTTTGGGTAGCCTGGGACGCCTACCGCTCGGGCCGCCCGGCCAGCGAAGTCATTGCCTGGGGGCTCTTCGCCCTGTTTTTTGTTGGGCTGGGTTTAATTGTATACCTGTACTGGCGCAAGAAGATGCCGCCCACCGGGTAGGCATCTTTTGTTTGCACCAATTTAGAATGTGTTTACACTCATATACAGGAGAATGGGGAATTGACTACCCCGTGGACAGCCGCTCGTGTCACCTTCAGCGGGTGCCGTACCGCACACCTGCTCTTTACCGCTTTTCATTCATCCCGACTGCCGTACCGGCCATCCTCCTTTGCTCCTTACCCCCCCTGTTAAAGTTAGGCATACTTATTGCATTATCCTATATACTGTCTGACTATTATAAATTTTATAAATGTTGTCTATTGACCAACTTTTATAAACAGCAGGGAGTGATCACCTACCCATGCCGCGAAAAGAAAAAGGTTGTATACAAGTCTATACTGGCAATGGCAAAGGCAAAACCACTGCCGCTCTGGGGCTGGGGCTGCGGGCTACCGGACATGGCCACCGGGTGCTGATGATCCAGTTCATGAAGGGCTGGGAGACTTACGGCGAACTCACCGCAGTCAAAAATCTGCCGGGATTTGAAATAATCCAGGCCGGACTGCCCAACTTCGTCTGCAAAGAAGGTCCCAAGGAGGAAGACAAAATCCAGGCCCGGCGCGGCCTGGAAAAGGCCCGCCAGGCCATCCTGCAGGGCGAGTACGACCTGGTCATCCTGGACGAGATCAATGTCGCCCTGGACTATGAACTGGTACCGCTGGAAGAAGTGCTGGAGTTGCTCCGGAATAAGCCCGCCCACCTGGAACTGGTGCTCACCGGTCGTTACGCCCCGCCAGAAATCATTCAAGCGGCCGATCTGGTAACCGAAATGACCCTGCACAAACATCCGTACTACCAGGGCGTACCGGCCCGGGAGGGCATAGAGTATTAGGGGGTGACAGTAGATGCAACAGCTAGCGGCCAAAGTACTGCAGGGTGACCGGCGCAGCGTGGCCCGGGTGATCACCCTGGTGGAAAACGAGGACCCTGCCCGGCAGGAAATCCTGCGCGATCTATTCCCATACACCGGACAGGCCTTTGTTATCGGCATTACCGGCTCTCCGGGGGCCGGCAAAAGCTCGCTGGTGGATGAGCTGACCAAAAGTATCCGTCAAGAAAACCTGACCGTGGGCATCATTGCCGTGGATCCCAGCAGCCCTTTTTCGGGCGGTGCTTTGCTGGGGGATCGCATCCGGATGCAGGAGCACGCTCTGGATCGGGGCGTGTTCATCCGCAGCATGGGCACGCGGGGTAACCTGGGCGGACTGGCCCGGGCCACCAAGGACGTGGTCAAGGTACTGGACGCCTATGGATGCCAGGTGATTATTATCGAAACCGTGGGGGTGGGACAGTCCGAGCTGGATATTATGAATTACGCCGACAGCACGGTAGTTGTGCTCACGCCGGGCGCCGGCGATCACATCCAGACCATCAAAGCGGGGATCATGGAAATAGCCGACATCTTTGTGATCAACAAATGCGACCTGGGCGGTGCCGAAAAAATCAAAATTGACATTGAAGGCATGCTGGATTTAAGCCCCCTGCTTAACGGCTGGCGGCCCCCGGTAGTATTAACCTCTACTCTGCAGGGTACCGGCATCGACCAGTTGTGGCAGGAACTGCAGCGGCACCGGCGGGAATGCCAGATCAGCGATAAATGGCGCCAAAAGCAGCACCAGAGAATGCAGCAGGAGCTGGTGGACATCGTGCAGCAGAGCCTGCACCAGAAGATTATCGCCACCGTACAGGAAAACAGCCCGGCTGCCCCACTGCTGGAGCAGGTCTTCAGCCGGCAGCTGGATCCCTACACAGCTGCGGACCTGCTACTGCGAAATATCTTGCATTAAATGATGGCGCCGGGCTCACACCGGCCACGAATACCGCAAAAACGCTTTAAGACCCCTGAAGATATAGAAAGGAGAGCCTAGGAGATGTGTGATAAGAACGCGGAAATCAAACAGGCCTACGACAGCTGGCGGGAAAAAAGGAACCAGATGAAAGACCGCGACTTCAAGTTTGAAACCGTGTCCTCCATGCCGGTGCAGGATCTGTACACCCCCCTGGACCTGCCCAACTTCGACTACCAGCGGGACCTGGGCCTGCCCGGCGAGTACCCCTACACCCGGGGCGTACAGCGCAATATGTACCGGGGACGCCTCTGGACCATGCGCCAGTTCGCCGGCTTTGCTACCGCCAAAGAATCCAACCAGCGCTATAAGTACCTGCTGGCCAACGGCCAGACCGGCCTGAGCGTGGCCTTCGACATGCCCACCATCATGGGCTACGACAGCGACCACCCCCGCGCTTTTGGTGAAGTAGGCCGGGTGGGCGTGGCCATTGACTCGCTGCAGGATATGGAAATCTTGTTTGACGGCATCCCTCTGGACAAAATCAGCACATCCATGACCATCAACGCTCCGGCCGCCATTCTCTGGTGCATGTACATCGCCACAGCGGAAAAGCAGGGCGTACCTTCTGAGAAACTCACGGGCACCATCCAGAACGACATATTGAAAGAATACATTGCCCAAAAATCCTGGATCTTCCCGCCCGAGCCCTCCATGCGCCTGATCACCAATATTTTTGAGTATGGCAGCAAATATGTTCCCAAATGGAATACCATCAGCATCAGCGGATACCACATCCGGGAAGCCGGAGCCACCGCCGTACAGGAGCTGGCCTTCACTCTGGCCGATGGGTTCGCCTATGTAGAAGCGGGCATTGCAGCGGGACTGAACGTGGATGACTTCGCCCCCCGCCTGTCCTTTTTCTTCAATGCCCACATCGATTTCTTTGAGGAAATCGCCAAGTACCGTGCCGCCCGCCGCATCTGGGCCCGCCGCATGCGGGAAAAATACGGGGCCAAAGATCCCCGCTCCTGGTTGCTGCGCTTTCATACCCAGACCGCGGGCTGCAGCCTGACTGCCCAGCAACCAGAAAACAATATTGTGCGCACTGCCTACGAAGCACTTGCCGCTGTACTGGGCGGCACCCAGTCGCTGCACACCAACTCCATGGACGAAGTGCTGGCCCTGCCCACGGAAAAAGCTGTCCAAATCGCCCTGCGCACCCAGCAGATCCTGGCCTACGAAACCGGCGTACCCAATGTCATCGATCCCTTGGCCGGCTCCTACTATGTGGAAGCCCTGACCAACAAGATGGAAGAAGAAGCAGAAAAATATTTTGCTGAAATCGAAAGAAGGGGCGGCGTACTCAAGGCCATCGACCAGAACTTCTTCCAGCAAGAAATCGCCGACGCCGCCTACCAGTTCCAACGGGCGGTAGACAAAAAGCAACGCATTGTGGTGGGCGTGAACGAATTCGCCAATCCGGACGAAAAGCTGGAAATTGAAATCCTGAAGATTGACCCGCAGATAGAAAAAGAGCAGGTCGCCCGCCTGCAGAAGCTGCGCCGCGAACGCGACAACATCAAGGTACAGGAAACTCTGGAAGCTTTGCGCCGCGCCGCCGAGGGCCCGGAAAACCTCATCCCCTACATTCTGGAATGCGTGCGCTCTTACGCCACCGAGGGCGAAATCATCCAGGTACTGAAGGAAGTCTTCGGCGAGTATAAGGAAAAACCCATTTTCTAACAGCACACCCGATCCGCGGTGATATGCTTGAACAATCATTTATCTATTATCTGTCTCTATTATCTATCCAACTGCAGCAAGCCCGATTGATGAGGAGGAATGTTACATGCAGAGGAAAATAAGAGTTCTGGTAGCTAAACCCGGCCTGGACGGTCACGACCGGGGCGCCCGAGTGGTGGCCCGGGGCCTGCGCGATGCCGGCATGGAAGTGGTTTATACGGGACTGCACCAGACTCCCGAACAAATCGTGGAGGCGGCCATCCAGGAAGACGTAGACGTAGTTGGACTGAGCATTCTCTCGGGAGCCCACATGACCCTGGTACCCCGGGTCAAGGAACTGCTCAAAGAAAATGGCGCCGAGGACATCGTTGTGATGGCCGGCGGCACCATCCCCGAAGATGATATTAAAGCTCTCAAGGAAGGTGGCTACGCCCAGGAGATCTTCACCCCGGGCACTACCATCGAAGAAATAGTCGAATGGATCCAGTCGGTGGTGAAAACAGCTTAACCCTGGTTTAATTAACACACCGCCGGCGGCTCTACTGGTGCCGGCGCCCCGTATAGCTGGCCACCAGAGCCAGCACTAGGCCCAGCAATGAGAGCACTCCGAAAACACTGCTCCAGGGAGGCGCGTTTTGCCAGCCCAGCCCCCGGGCCACAAAGATAAAGGTGCTGGCCATAATGGCCGAAGAAACAATAATTAAGAGCAATGCTGCCAGCATATTTCTCCCCTCTCTCCCATCGACGCAAGAAGAACTCCCGGCAAGTAGGACAAAAAGCAGCAGGCACTAAACCTGCTGCTTTTTCCTTTCTGCTTACTTTTCCGCTTCGGCAGCCGCTTTGGCCTTTTTGATCACATCTTCCGCCAGGCGGGCGGGAACTTCTTCATAGCTATAGAATTCCATCTTGAAGGAGCCGCGGCCCTGGGTCATGGACTTGAGGTCAATGGCATAGCGGTACATTTCGGCCAGGGGCACGTGCGCCCGTACCTTGGTGTTCTTGCCGGCGGGATCCATACCCAGAATGCGGCCGCGTTTGGTGTTGAAATCGCTGATAATGTCGCCCATAAAGCTCTCGGGTACGGTCACTTCCACTTCCATGATGGGCTCCAGCAGCACCGGCTTGGCCTGTAGCGCCCCCTTCTTGAAAGCCTGGGCGGCAGCAATCTTGAAAGCAATTTCCGAGGAGTCTACCGGGTGATAGGAGCCGTCATACAGCACAGCCTTCACGCCGGTAACCGGATAGCCGGCCAGCACACCTTCGGCCATGGCTTCCCGAATACCCTTTTCCACCGCCGGGAAGTAGTTGCGGGGTACGGCACCGCCGAAAATTTCCTCGGTAAATTCGAATTCCTTGTCCGGCAGAGGCTCCAGGCGCAACCAGACATGGCCGTACTGCCCGTGACCGCCGGTCTGCTTCTTGTGTTTGCCTTCCACCTGTACCTGAGTACGAATGGTCTCGCGGTAAGGCACTTTCGGGGTATCGGTAAGCACATCCACACCGTAGCGGCGCTTGAGGCGCTCCATGATAATGTCCAGGTGCATTTCGCCCATCCCGATGAGCAAGGTTTCCTTGGTTTCCACACTCTTGCGCAGGCGTATCGCCGGATCTTCCTCCAGTATCTTGCTGATGGCATTGCCCAGTTTATCCTCGTCACCCTTACTCTTGGGGGTGATGGCCACCATAAAGGTGGGTTCGGGGAATTGAATGCCTTCCAGCTCTACCACCTTGTCTTTTTCGCACAGGGTATCCCCGGTACCGGTATCCTGCAGTTTAACCAGCACACCGATATCGCCGGCCGGCAGGGTCGGGGTTTGGGTAGAGGTCTTACCCCGTACATAAAGGATCTGACCGATCTTCTCCATTTTATCCTTGCGGGCATTGTAGACATTGCTGTCGCTCTTCAGCGTGCCCGAATAAACCCGCACAAAGTTCATCTTGCCCACATAGGGGTCGGCCAGGGTCTTGAATACCAGAGCGGCCAGCGGCTTACCCTCCTCCACTACCGGAGCCGGGAAGTTTTCCACCAAAAAGTCCATCAGGCTGCTAACAGCCATGTTTTTTGTGGCCGAACCACACAAGATGGGTACCACTTTGGCCGACTGCACGCCCTTGGCTAAACCCAGCTTGACTTCATCCAGGCTGAGCTCTTCCCCTTCCAGGTACTTCATCATCAGCTCGTCATCGGCTTCCACAGCGGCTTCCACCAGCTTTTCCCTGTACTCGGCCACCGTATCGGCCAGGTCGGAGGGAATATCGACGGGTACCGCCTTACCGTTCTCGAAACGATAGGCTTTTTGCTCTACAATATCAACTACGCCCTGGAAGTCCAGTGCCTGGCCAATGGGTAGCTGAATGGGAGCGAAATTGGCGGCAAAGCTCTCCTTCAGTTCATCCAGTACTTTAAAGAAGTTGGCATTTTCTCGATCCATCTTGTTGATGAATACCAGGCGGGGCAGACTGGCGTGATCGGCAATATCCCAAATGATGTCGGTCTGCACTTCCACACCGTCAACGGCCGAAACCACGAAGACGGCACCATCGACCACCCGCAGGGCACCTCTGACCTCACTGATGAAGTCGGCATAGCCGGGTGTATCTAAAACATTTAATTTGCAATTTTTCCACTCACAGGGTACCAGGCTGGTATGGATGGTCATCTGCCGGGATGCTTCTTCCGGATGATAGTCGGCCGTGGTAGTGCCGTCTTCTACGCGGCCCAGCCGGCTCAGTACACCGGTGTTAAAGAGCATAGCTTCCACCAGGGATGTTTTACCCGCGCCGCCATGGGCTACCACAGCGATGTTGCGAATTTGGGCACTGGGATAATTTTTCAAAACTGCTGGCCTCCTTTTTGTTGATGTGTGGTATAGCGCTGCTTTAGTGCCTATACTTAATGCGCCGGCTGATCCCCGCCGGGCTCCGGCGCCGGTCTGCGCTACAAATACTGGCGCCACAGATGCCTGAATTGCACCCGTTTGTTATTCTACATAGTTTTAACTTTTTCCTCTTTTTAGATTAACAAAATTAGCAGCATCATTTTTTCCCGTCGGGCCTCATACAAATGACGCAAAGGAGTGATTGCATGTCCGTCCGAGAGTCGTTTGTATATGGCGCGGCCGTATTGCTATCCGCCAGTATTTTTAACCGAATTATTGGCTTCATATACCAGATCTGGATGGTCAGATTAATAAAGCCCGAAGGCATCGGGCTTTTCAACATGGTCTTCCCCGTCTACATCATGCTACAGGTGCTGGCCAGCCTGGGCATACCGGTAGCGTTGGCCAAATATGTAGCGGAAGAAAAAGCCCGGGGCAACCGGGCAGCAGTGCAGCGCCTCCTGCACCAGTCCCTAACCGTTGTGGTTACAGCCAACCTGGCGGTTTACCTGCTCTTCCTCTCACTGCTGCCCTGGCTGCGCAGTCGCATCTTGCCCAATCCGGACGCCTATCTGTGCCTGCTGGCCCTGCTGCCGGGTGTCTTTATTGTCTCCCTTTGCTCGGTCTTTCGGGGCTACTTCCAGGGCCTTTCCCGCATGGAACCCACCGCCCTCACCCAAATGGCCGAACAGGTTGTGCGAGTGTGCACCGGCCTGGCTGCCGCCTACCTGTTGCTGCCCCGGGGCGTAGTCTACGCCGCCCTGGGGCTTGCTGCCGGTGTGGTCTGCGGGGAACTGTGCGGGCTGGGGCTAATGATCTACATATATCTGAGCGGGCGACCCGGACGTCCCAGTAATATACCAACTCCACCTGCCGGTTTTTGGCACGGTGCCCGCCGCCTGCTAGACCTGGGTATCCCGGTGACACTGTCCCGGGTGGTGGCAACGGCCATCCTGTCGGTAGAAGCCCTGCTCATCCCCTCCTGCTTGCAAAAGAGCGGCCTGAGCACCGACGCGGCCACAGCGGTCTACGGCCAACTGGTAGGTATAGCTGAAGCGCTGATCTTTACGCCCGGCGTGATCACCATTGCCCTGGCCACCGCCCTGCTGCCCGCCATCAGCGAGGCCGCCGCCACCGGCCAGTGGCCCGTCTTGAGCCAGCGAGCCGGTGAAGCCGTGCGCCTGACCATAGTGTTCGGCACCCCTGCGGCCGTCTTTTTTTTACTGCTGCCCCGCGAACTGTGCGGAGTCCTCTTCGGTTACCCGGATGCCGGTGCTGCCCTGCAAATCCTGGCCCTCTGCGGACCCTTCCTCTACCTGCAGCAAACCTTTACCGGCATGCTCCAGGGCCTGGGCCGGGCCGACTTGCCCTTCCGCAACCTGCTGCTGGCATCGGCAGGCAAGTTGGCCGGCATCGCCCTGCTCACACCGGCCCTGCAGATCCGGGGTGCAGCCGCCGCCATTAGCGGAGCGCTGATCTTAAACAGTTTGCTCAACTACCTGGCTTTGAAAAAGCTATTGCACTGGCCCACCCCTCTGCTGCGCCAGGGGCAAAAACCCCTTCTGGCCGGCCTGGCCGCCGCCGCGGCTATTTACCTGGTAAAAAGCCTATTCTGGCCACTACTCACCGCTCACCCGGCCTTATATCTTTCCGCCGCCCTCCTGGCCGGCAGTTTGGTCTACCTGCTGGTGCTACTGCTCATCGGTGGTATCACCCCGGGTGAACTGTCCCGGTATGCCAGTCTATTGCGCCGGCGGTAAGACATAATTCAAACAGCATTCCACATTAAAATAAAAAAAGCAGGAAGCCCAACGCTCCCTGCTCTAAAATGCATTCATACTATACCAAACAGTACTCTTATTATAAAGATCGGTCAATTCTTCTTCTGGTAAACTATCTCCTAAATGCTAAATGGGCAAAAACAGATCCATCAACATGTAAACCAGCGCGGCCAGAACAATGGTTACGGGCAACGTGATCAGCCAGGCCGTAATTATTTTTTGAGCAGTCCCCCACTTAACCGCATGGAAGCGTTTAGCCGCTCCCACTCCCATGACGGAAGAGGATATCACGTGAGTGGTGCTGACCGGCAGTTTCAGGAGCGTGGCCAGCAGAATGACCGAAGCCGAAGTGAAGTCGGCGGCAAAACCGTTGGACGGTTCGATTTTTATAATACGCGAACCCACCGTCTTGATGATTTTCCAGCCGCCAAAAGATGTGCCCATAGCCATGGCCAGGGCAGCGCTTATCTTGACCCAGGACTGAATCTCCATCTCCTGCTGGAAACCGCCGGCGATCAGAGCAAAGGTTATGATACCCATAGACTTCTGAGCATCATTGGTGCCATGGCTGAAGGCCTGCCAGGCAGCTGTAAATATTTGCAGAACACGAAAGCGCCGGTTGAGCTTCACCGGGTGTGCATGATAAAAAATTATCTTAATCAAGCTCATGATCACATAGCCGGTAACAAATGCCAAAATAGGGGAGAAAATTAAAGCTTCCAGGATGTTCACAAATCCCTTGAAGTTGACTGCGGCAAAGCCGGCTGATGCCAGCACGGCCCCTACCAGCGAACCAATCAGGGCATGGGAAGAACTGCTGGGGATACCATAATACCAGGTAATCAGGTTCCAGGCGATGGCTGCTATCAGAGCCGCCGTTACAATGTAAAGCCCGTCTTCCAGGGCAAAGGGGTTGGCAATCTTGCCTCCGATAGTCTTGGCTACACCGGTAAAGGCCAGGGCCCCGGCCAGGTTCATGGTGGACGCCAGCACAATGGCTATGCGCGGTTTGAGGGCGCGGGTGGAAATGGAAGTGGCAATGGCGTTGGCCGTATCATGAAACCCGTTGATAAAGTCAAAGGCCAGAGCCAGCAATACAACCAGCGCAGTTAATAAAAAGTTTGTTTCAATCATATACCATCCTCGTCGATATCTTAATTAAGAATTGCGCATGATGATGCCTTCCAGTATATCGGCAACATCTTCACAGAAATCCGAAAACGACTCCATCATGGTGTAAATCTCTTTTTTCTTCAAAATTTCAATAGCATCTTTGTTGTCAGCAAACAATTTTTCCAGAGCATCGCGTAAAATGGCATCGGCAGCGTTTTCCAGATCATTAATTTTATGGGTGTGTCTGGTCATCTCCTGCAATTTGTTCTGCGTCAATTTTTCTACAGCCTGAATGAGTTCCTGGGTACAAATCTGAATATTGCGGGCAAAAAGCTTCATATAATCATCGGGCTCGGTAATCCGGTAAAGGAACAAGTGCGAGGAGCACACTTCCAGACAGTCCAGCACATCATCCAGTTGCAGGGTCAGGCCCAGAATATCCTCTCTTTCCAGCGGGGTGACAAAGGCCTTGTTCAGCTCGGCAATCACTTCATGGGTATACTGATCGCCCATGTTTTCCACTGTTTTGATCTGCAGCGAATAGTCCTCGCAATTACACAGATCATCGATTTGCCTAATAAAAACATCGGTGGCCAGTCCGATGTTCCTGGCTATCAGATTAAAGTACTCATAAAAAACATTGGGCTTTTTACGCAGCAACTTAACAATATTAACCATCTTTACCCCCAAAGAAATATATTTTGATATCATTAAAGTTTTATTAAGCCGGCTTTATGTAATTCTTTTTCTTTCCCTAAATACCTGTTAAGAGGCAAATAATTTCCCGTTAATTATCTGTTAAGAGGGAGCCATGCATTATTTTTTCCAGATACAGAAATACTAATATTGCCAAAATACGCCGCAAGGAGGAAATGTACCATGCACAACCCCAATTACATCAATCCGGCCAGTCAAACCAGCCCGCCCGACCCCCAGCTGTACCAGACCCAGCAGTTGATGGCCCAGCCTCCCAACATTATCAGCACCAAAGACCATCTATACTTAAAAGATGCTCTTTCCTGGACGCTCACCGCCAGCAAGAAATGCCACTTTTATGCCCAAAACTGTACCGATCCAGAAATTCGCCATATCTTCATGCAGTTGGGTCAAATTCACCAGAGGCAGTACCAGGCCCTGCTGAACCACACTCACCCTCAGCACAACGCCCAGCATATAACCAGGCCAACCTATTAACAAGCAGGAGGTATTGAGCAAATGCAGCAAAACCAGAATTTAATTGCCAACCCCCCCGCCGGCAATGCTGGCCGGATCAAAGGCCCCCAGTTCAATGACCGCGATCTGCTGAATGATGCGCTGGCCACGGAAAAGCTGCTTACAGACAATTTCAATGTTATGGCCAGAGAAGCCTCCCACCAGTCCCTGCATCGCGATGTCACAACCATGTTGATGGAGACCCACCAGTGTGCCAGGGAGCTGTTCAACTTAATGTTCCGCAAAGGCTGGTATAAACTGGAGCCGGAAGACGCCCAGAAACTGCAGCAAACCTATCAGCAGTTCTCAGATTACCAGACCCAGTTTGCCTATCCGGAACAAATGATGCAGTAACCCGCCCCGGGAAAGCCCGGGGTATTTTTATGTGTTTATTTCTATTTACACAATGATGTTAACAGTAGTTAATAAACAATCTGCTTCCTGTCCATCATTATTTGAATTTACTGATTATTTATATTATTAGATTTGTTGGCATTTTTTTTGTAATAAGTCACTATCAAACCTGACTGGCCAGACCGGCCAAAGGAGTGAGATAGAATTTGGAAGAGAAAAGCCTGGCTCAACTAAACAGCGAGCTCTCCGAAAAAGAAACTTTAATCAGAAGAGGTGGCGCACCCAAATACCATGAAAGCAACGCCCGCAAAGGAAAATTGTTTGCCCGGGAACGCATTGCCCTGCTGGTAGATCCCGACTCTTTCGTTGAGGACGGCCTGTGGGCCAACAATCTGGCGGGTGATTTACCCGCCGACGGCGTAGTCACCGGCATGGGCCGCATCCACGGGCGACCGGTCTGTATCATGGCCAATGATTCCACCGTCAAGGCGGGTTCCTGGGGCTGGCGCACTGTAGAGAAAATCATTCGCATACAGGAAACAGCCATCGACATGCAGGTACCCATGCTTTACCTGGTGGACTCGGCCGGAGCGCGGATTACCGACCAGATCGAAATGTTTCCCGGACGGCGGGGCGCCGGACGTATTTTTTACAATGAAGTAAAAATGTCCGGCATGATCCCTCAAATTTGCCTGTTATTTGGCCCGTCGGCAGCCGGAGGTGCCTATATTCCAGCTTTCTGCGACGTGGTCTTCATGGTGGACGGCAATGCCAGCATGTACCTGGGCTCACCCCGCATGGCTGAAATGGTCATATACGAAAAAGTAACCCTGGAAGAAATGGGAGGCGCCCGCATGCACTGCACAATCAGCGGCTGCGGCGACCTGCTGGTCAGCACCGAACAGGAGGCCATTGAAGCCTGCCGGGCATATCTGGCTTATTTTCCCCAGAACTATACAGAAAAGCCTCCTTCCTACCAGGCACTACCACCGGCCCCCGGTCGTCCCATTGAAGAGATCGTTCCCACCCGGGAAAGTGTCGCCTTTGACATGTATGAATTTATTCATGCGCTCATTGACGCAGGCAGCTGGTTTGAAATCAAGCGGCTTTTCGCTCCCGAGCTGATCACGGGTCTGGCCCGCCTGGGAGGCCAGGTAGTAGGTATTCTGGCCAACCAGCCCAAAGTCAAGGGAGGCGTGCTGTTTGTTGACTCGGCAGATAAGGGTGCCCGCTTCATGGACCTGTGCGATGCATTCAATATTCCCCTGCTTTTTTTGATGGACGTTCCCGGCTTCATGGTGGGGTCAGCGGTAGAAAGGCAGGGAATTATTCGGCACGGGGCCAAGATGATCTCAACCATGGCCCAGGCTACAGTCCCCAAAATATCGGTAGTGGTACGCAAAGCCTACGGAGCCGGACTTTATGCCATGTGCGGCCCGGCCTTTGAACCGGACTGCTGCCTGGCTCTCCCCACCGCCATGATCGCTGTGATGGGACCGGAAGCAGCCGTCAATGCCGTTTATGAGAACAAGATCAAAGCGCTATCGCCCGAAGAACGCGAAGCCTTTGTCATTCAGAAGAGAGCGGAATACTGTCAGGACATTGATATTTACCGCCTGGCTTCCGAGCTGGTTGTGGACCAGGTTATCAGCACCCACCGCCTGCGCGATGAGCTGATTAAACGTTTTGCGCTGTACAGCAGCAAAAAACAGGAATTCTCCCGCCGCAAACATCCGGTCTATCCAGTTTGAAAACCGCTCGAAGTACTGCATCTATCACCCCGGGGGCAAGCCAGGTTTGCTGGAGGTATATTGAATGTTTTATGAAACCTTGCTGGTAGAAAAAAAAGAGCATATCGGGATCATCAGCTTCAACCGGCCCGGCGTAATGAACGCCTTAAACACGCAAATGGCCCGGGAGCTACTTCAGGTTTTAAGTGATTTTGAGCAAGATGAAGAGATATTTGCTGCTGTGCTGACGGCAACGGGCGAGAAAGCCTTTTGTGCCGGTGCCGACTTAAAAGAGCGCCAGCATATGAGCAAAGAAGAAATGGTGCGCCAAAGAGCGCTTTTTGTCAAGACTTTTACAGCAGTTATCGATTTCTGCAAGCCGCTGGTGGCAGCTGTTAACGGCTTTGCTCTGGGGGGGGGCACCGAATTTGCCCTGGGCTGCGATTTTATCATTGCCGCCGAAAACGCTTCTTTTGGCTTACCCGAAGTAGGCCTGGCCATCATACCCGGGGGCGGCGGAACACAGCTCCTGCCCCGCATCATCGGCCGGGCCAGGGCCAAGGAATTGATTTTCACCGGTCGGCGCATCTCGGCCCGGCAGGCGCTGGAGCTGGGCCTGGTCAATTATGTGGTGCCGGCCGACCAGTTGATGGAGAAAACCATGCAGATCATGCAAGAAATATCCCGCAACGGCCCCATTGCCCTGCGCCAGGCCAAACTGGCCATCAACCTGGGCAGTGACATTGAACTGCACAGTGCTCTGTCCCTGGAAGCCGAGTGTTACAACGTGTGTTTAAAAACAGAAGACCGCGATGAAGGGCTGCGCGCATTTAACGAAAAAAGACGCCCTGTGTACAAGGGGCGATAAAGGAGGTTGCTAAATGGGCATCCTGAAATATCCAGACAAAGTCGTACTCGGCGAAATCACGGTACGGGACGGATTTCAGCATGAGGAAATCCTGATTCCCACTGCGGCCAAGCTGTGGGTGCTGGAAGAACTGATTCTGGCTGGCTTCAGGCGGCTGGAAGTGACCAACTTCGGCAATCCCAAAGCCATGCCCCAGTTTGCCGACGCCGACGAACTTTTCCAGGCCATCCGAAGCAGTAAAAAAGTGCAGCATTTGCTGCCTGAAGTAGAGCTTACAGCGGTTACCATCAGTGAACGCGCCGTTGACCGGGCTATTCAGGCGAAAAAAGAGGGCCACGGCCCGGACCGTATCTTACAGATGATTTCCACTTCCGAGCCCCACCAGCTAAAAAACTCCGGCATGACCCACCGGGAATACTGGGCCATGACCGAGCGCTGCATTCAGAAAGCGCACGATGCTGGCATAAAATTTTGCGGTACAGTGAGTACAATCTGGGGATGTCCCATTGCGGGCCCCACGGAATTAAAGACAGCGGTAGAGTTTACCCGGAGATACCTGTCCATTGGCGCGGACGATATTGAACATGCCGACCACGACGGCTCGGCCCCGCCCAACAAGGTATACGAGTACTTCAGCATGATCCTGGACGCGCTGCCTGATCCGGCACTGCATGTAGCGCATTTCCACGTCACCCGGGGCTGGGGACTGGCCAATGTTCTGGCAGCGCTGCAGGCCGGTATAACACATTTTGAAAGCACCATGGGAGGAATCGGCGGCCAGCCGGCGAACTTTGTGGGTGGCAGCCCGGTACCGGGAACCGGCTCATACTACTACCAGGATCCCAACATTGTGGGCCTGGTTTGCACCGAGGACATGGTGGTAATGATGGACGAAATGGGCATTGACACCGGCGTTAACGTTGACCGGGTGCTGGAGATTGGCCGCATGGTGGAAAAAATATGCGGCCGGCGCCTGCGCAGTGAATGCATCAGAACCGGGCGCATCCCCAAAGGAAAGACCGGATTCTAAAAGGAGGTCCGGACATATTGCAGTGGCCTGATAGCATCCGCCTGCGGGAAGTAGGGCCGCGAGACGGCTGGCAAAGCATCCGGCAAGTGATCCCTGCAGCATACAAAGCGCACTTCATCCTCCAGCTTGGCCGGTGCGGTTTGCGCGAAATGGAGATCACTTCCTTTGTCAGCCCGCGCGCTGTACCCCAGCACGCGGATGCTGAACTTTTGTGTAATATCCTGCAGTGCACCGACCGTAAGCAGCATACACCTGTGTACAGTGCCCTGGTAATAAACAGCATCGGAGTAAAAAGAGCCGCTTCCAGCGGAATGACCAACCTAGCGGCAGTGATTTCTGCCACCCAAAGCCACAGCCTGGACAACAGCGGCTTAACCATTGAAAATGCATTGCAGGAACTGTCTGCAATACACCACCTGGCTACCCAACATGGTATCACCCTGCGGGTAGCCATTGCCACTGCTTTTGGCTACCCCGGGAAAGAAGACGTTGATCAGCAGCATCTGCAGAACATTGTTGAGCACATCCGCAACCTGGGCATCGGTGAAATTATACTGGCCGATACCGCGGGGCTGGCCCATCCCCGTCAGGTTTATCAAACCGTGCAGTCCCTGAAAATAATGTTCCCGGGTATTACCTGGGGGCTGCACCTGCACGATGCCCACGGCCTGGGTCTGGTCAATGTGCTGGCCGGAATTATGGCCGGTGTCACTGTTATTGAAACGTCTCTGGGAGGCCTGGGTGGCTGCCCGTTCCTGCCCGGAGCCCGGGGCAATGTAGCCACCGAAAAAGTGGTTTTTATGCTGCAGAAAATGGGCATCCATACCGGGGTCTCCTTGAAATGCCTGGAAAAATTGTCCGAACAAGCCCCTCATTTACAAATTACTTGAGCGAAAGGAGCAAAACCAGCATGTCAAATCAACTGGAATATTTTAGTCGTGAGCAATTGTACAGTTTTATCGTTGACCTGGCCAAACGCTGGCTGGCCCATGACGGATTGTGGTTTCAGGCAGTAGAACAGGCTCATGGCATGGAAGAGGCAATCAAAGCTGACATTGCCGCCTGGAGGAAATTCACAGTCATTGAAGCCCAGCGGATTATGGATATCTTAAAGATATCTCCCGGACAGGGTATTCCGGCCCTGAAAAAAGCTCTGATGCTGCGCCTGTACGCATTTATTAACAAACAAGAGATCCTTGACGTTGACGAAAACACGATCATCTTTCGCATGAATGATTGCCGGGTGCAGTCCGCCCGCAAACGGAAGGGGTTACCCGATTTCCCCTGTAAGCAAGTGGGGTTGGTAGAATATGAATACTTTGCCCGCACCATCGACCCGCGCTTGAAAACCTGCTGCATTGCCTGCCCGCCGGATGAACATCCCTCGGAATTTTACTGCGCCTGGGAATTCAAACTGGAGGAGTAACCCGGGTAAGGTATATAAAATGTAAAATTCCCACCTCTAAACCATGTTAGAGAGTGGGAATTTTTTTGCTGTTCATTTCTGTCCTCACCTTTATGTATGTTAGATTTGCAAGCCTTGCTCTTGTCTATCGTTACCAGCGCTGCGAGCGAGCAATCACGAAAAACAGACCCAGCATCAGCAGATTGTACGGAATCATAGAAAACCATCTCAGCATATTCTTCAACCTCCATTTTCTATCATTGCAGGTATTTAGATTGTGCTAATTGAATAATACCCAGGACTGCACTGCCAGTCATTTGGCGCTACCAGCGCTGCGAGCGGGCAATCACGAAAAACAGACCCAGCATCAGCAGATTGTACGGAATCATGGAAAACCATCTCAGCATCCCGAATACCCTCCTTTCATAAATTCATTATTTTGAATTTTATTAATTATTCTATAAAAGGCCTCTACAACAGAAGGGTCAAACTGAGTTCCTGCATTTTCGCGTAATATTTGCATCGCTTTAGTACTGTCCATAGCTTTGCGATATGGCCTGTCCGTGGTCATGGCATCGTAACTGTCAGCTACCGCCATTATCCTTGCCCCCAGAGGGATTTCCGAACAGCGCAAACCCAGCGGATAACCTCGACCATCAACTCGCTCATGATGCATAAGCACAAACATAGCCCCTTTTTTATACATGTCCAGATTCTTTAAAATTTCGTAGCCACTTTTGCTGTGCTGTTTCATCACGTTGTATTCTTCATCGGTTAGCACATCCGGTTTGAGCAACACATTATCGCGTACCGATATCTTTCCCAAATCATGTACCATACCCGCCGTATAAATCTGCTCCACTTCTTCGGGCGGCAAATTCATTTCTTCGGCAATCATCCGGGCGTACTCAGCCACTCTTCTGGAATGCTGGGCTGTGTACACATCACGCAAATCGATTATCTCGGAAATAACCTCCAATGTTTGACGCGTTTCCCGACTGAGCTGGAAATAGCTCTTGTAACTTAAGTGAGCAGTAGCCAAGGGTGGTATCAGCAGAAGCATACCCCAGGGCTGCACGCTGTACAAAATAACCATCAGCATACTTATTGGCGCCAAGGTAGTAAAGTATAGTACCTTCATGCCGATATCACAAAATATGACATAGGTCAATGGTTTTTGTAAACTTAGAGAGACAATTACTGAAACAAGCGAAACATTTACCGTCACATATGTAAAACTGGCCAGTATCAGCGCGGGCAAATCATCGGGAAGCAAAAATATTTCGGCAGATTTTTTGAAATAATAAAACACCTCGCCCGTCAAAAAAATGGTGATAGCGTATTGACAGGCGTTAAACAGGAGCTTTTGCCATCCCCTCCTACCCCAGGCATCAGTAACCACATTGGCAATCAAGGAAACAATTATGGCAAACTCAAAGCCATATATTATGACCATTGCCAGATTAATGGAGAACGACAGTGTAATCTGATCCTTGGTATTTAGCAAAACCGGATTCATCTCAATGGGTATGGCAAAAGCCACCCACAACAACAATACAGCAAGGTGATCCAGGTTAAAGTTAGTAACAGCCTCATAAATTACCAAAGAGCCAGCAACCACGACCAGATAGAAATAAAAATCAAATAACCGTCTAGCCAATGCCTGATGCGGCATTGTGCTTACCCCCAAGATGTGATATAATTATGTTTTATGCCTTTCCAAGGCCTATTATAACTCTACTCAACCAATAAATCAAGTAATATTTTGCCAGTAACGAGAAAATTTTTTGTTTTATTAAGTCAATATTTTTGCTATAATGCCAATATATGCTTTGTATTATGAATACAAGATCCGCACGCAAGGAGATGTTCAGCTCATGCCAATCTCACTTAATGTGACCATACGTCTCAGGCTGCAGAACAAACCAGGGACACTGGCCCGGGTTTTGACCACCATTGCCGAATCGGGCGGCAGCCTTGGTTCAATTGATCTGCTTTCCGCTTCCCAGGATCACGTTATCAGAGAACTCATGGTCCGGGTTCCCGACAAGCAAAGCCTGAAAAATATTGCGGCCAGGCTGGACAGCCTGGCCGGTGTGGACGTTATATATATTGCCGACCGGATTTTGCTCAAGCACCTGGGTGGAAAGCTGGAGGTAACCGCCAAAAGAAACATTGAAACGCGCGAAGACCTTTCACTGGTGTACACCCCCGGAGTAGCCAAAGTTGCCCAGTCCATTTACCAGAATCCCGATCTGGCCTACCGTTTTACAATTAAAGGCAACAGCGTAGCTATTGTTACCGACGGCTCGGCGGTTCTGGGCCTGGGTAACCTGGGCCCGACTGCAGCGCTACCGGTGATGGAGGGAAAGTCCCTGCTGTTCAAGCGGTTTGGCAACATTGATGCTTTCCCCATTTGCCTGAATACACAGGATCCGGAACAGATCATCAATACCGTAGTGGCACTTTCACCGGTATTTGGCGGCATCAACCTGGAAGATATAGCTGCGCCCAGGTGCTTTATCATTGAAGAAGCCCTGCGGGAAAAGCTGGACATTCCCGTATTTCATGACGACCAGCATGGTACCGCTATTGTCACGCTGGCCGGTCTGCTCAACGCTCTCAAGGTGGTGGGTAAAAAACTGTCCGAGTGCAAGATTGTGATCAGCGGTGCGGGTGCTGCCGGAATGGCCATCACCCGAATTTTGCTCAAGGCCGGCGCTGACAATATTGTGGTTTGTGACCGCCAGGGGGCCATCAGTTCCCGGCGCACCTACCATGACCGGTACAAAAGCTGGCTGGCGGAAAATACAAACCCTCAGGAGATCAGCGGCAACCTCGCAGAGGCTATTAAAGATGCAGATATTTTCATTGGCGTATCCGGGCCAGGCCTCCTGATCAGAGAGGATATCCTAAACATGAATGAGAAACCGGTAGTGTTTGCTCTGGCCAATCCGGAGCCAGAAATCGCCCCGGAAGAAATCTTCGACATTGCCGGCGTAGTGGCCACAGGGCGTTCTGACTATCCCAATCAGATCAACAATGTACTGGCCTTTCCGGGAATTTTCCGCGGTGCTCTGGACTGCTATGCCCGCTGCATTAATGATGACATGAACCTGGCCGCAGCGGAAGCCCTGGCCAACATCATCACACCGGAGCAGTTAAATGCGGAAAATATTATCCCTTCAGTGTTCAGCCCCAAAGTAGTAAAAGTAGTGGCCCAGGCGGTAGCCAGGGCCGCCAAAAGCACCGGCGTAGCCCGTAAACACACTGGTGATATAGATAATTATAATTTAATCTAGTCGCCAACTGGCATAAAAAAACCGGAGCTGCTACCAGCAAGCTCCGGTTTTTTATTCAAAATAGCAGCACCGGCCTATTTCTCTTGATGAGGTGTTCTAGAAGCTAGAAAATCCAGTAATACCAATAAATGAAATGGAGCGGGTGATGGGAATCGAACCCACGTACCCGGCTTGGAAGGCCGGTGCTCTACCATTGAGCTACACCCGCTTGTCAACAAGACTGTATTGTATTGCAGCAATTAGTATTATAATGCGGCACAAACAGTCTGTCAAGAGATGAGTAGATCTACACGCCCCGTTCCTCCAGCAGGAGTCCGGCAATAATCTCCCGGGCCAGAGACAGAGCCTGAGCCCGGTGGCTGATGCTGTTTTTTATCTCCAAAGGCAACTGCGCAAAGGTTTTCCCGTACTGAGGCACAATAAACAGAGGGTCGTAACCGAATCCCCCGTCACCGGCAGCAGCAAAGCCAATGACTCCCTCGCATTTTCCTTCACTGTAGTACATTTGCCCGTCGGGAGTGGCAACAGCAATCACGCAGACAAACCGGGCTGTTCTTTTTTTCATGGGTACGCCGGCAAGCAATTTGAGCAGCTTGCGGTTGTTTTCATCGTCTGAAGCACCGCTTCCGGCAAAACGCGCCGAATATACCCCCGGTGCGCCACCCAGATAATCTACTTCCAGACCGCTGTCATCAGCCAGGGCGGGCAGGCCGGTATATTGCATAACTTCTCGCGCTTTACCGGCAGCATTTTCCTGAAAAGTCGCCCCTTCTTCCTTCAGTTCCGGAATCTGCTCAAAATCGGCAAGAGAAAGAATTTCTAAAGGGAGATCAGCCAGCAGCGCTCGAATTTCCCGGATCTTACCCTGGTTTCGGCTAGCAATAACCATGCGCATTTTCCGCTTAACCTCCCTGTGACTGAATCAATGAGGTAATCTCCCGGCCGAGGGTCTGCTGCTGGTAAGCAACCAGCTGTCCAATGCCGGCCTGGGCCAGATCCAGCATGCTGTCCAGTTCGGTCCGGCTGTAAAATGCTTCTTCACCGGTTCCCTGAACTTCCACAAACTGCCCCCGGCCAGTCATCACCACATTCATATCCACTTCTGCTGCCGCATCTTCTTCATAACACAAATCCAGCAGAGCCTGACCCTGAACCCGGCCCACACTTACCGCGGCCACAAAGTCCCGCACCGGCATTCTGGCTATCAGGCCCCGCTGCCATAATCCGTACAGAGCGTCCACCATAGCTACAAAAGCTCCGGTAATGGAAGCCGTGCGGGTACCCCCATCGGCCTGGATAACATCGCAATCCAGGATCAGCGTCCGCTCACCCAGCACTGCCAGGTCTACCACTGACCGTAGCGCTCTCCCGATCAGACGCTGGATCTCCATAGTCCGCCCACCCTGACGGCCTTTGGACGCCTCCCGGGCGGTGCGCTCCGCTGTAGCCCGGGGCAGCATGCCATATTCTGCCGTCAACCAGCCCCACTGCTCGGCAGTTTTACGAAAAGGGGGCAGCCTGTCTTCCACCGTGGCAGTGCAGATCACGCGCGTATACCCCATTTCAATCAATACCGAACCCTCGGCATAGCGATTAAACCCGCGCACTATGTTGAAAGGTCGCAACTGACGGTAATCCCGGCCATCCGGTCTTGTGTACACATCATTCCCTCCCGGATCACTGTTAATTTTACAGTACAAAATAAGTATCCCCTTCTGTGGCCAGATATACTTTGCCACCGTAAGTATCCTCTGCCTGCCGGCGCAGCTCCTCCAGGTCGTATTCCGGCCAGAAATGGGTCAGGATCAGTTCTTTCACCCGGGCCTGCCTGGCCAGTTCCCCCGCCTGCCCCGCCGTCATATGGCGGCCGGCCATTGCCTTCTCATCGCTGTTCAGCCCACTGGCCTCACATAAAAGTATATCCGCTTTTTCGGCAAATCGTACCAGTTCAGGAGTTGGACAGGTATCGCCGGTATACACCAAATACCCGGAACCCTCTACCCCCACCGCATAGGCCGGTAGATTATGCTGCACCGGCAGCAGGAAAAAGCGCACCGGTCCCACCTGACAGACATGCACCTGCACACCCGGGGGCACAATTTCCGTGGGTAAATCTTTAATAAAAACAGTGCGGAAAGCGTCCTGGCATCCGGCAAAATAACCGGCCACATCCGCCGGCTGATCAGGTAAATAAAGATTTACCGGACCCTGGCGGCGGCTGCCATCGCGCAAGGCACCGGCCACAGCATGGCGCAGACAGTGCAAATCAGCATAGTGATCGGGATGCAGGTGGGTAATAATTACCGAATGAACCGATCGGAAGTCAAATATCTGATGAAGACGGCTAAATGCACCGTGACCCAGATCCAGCACGGTATTGGCTGCCGCATCCTGAATCACATAACCCGAACAGGCTCCTCCCGGCGCCGGATAGGGCGCCCAGCATCCCAGTACCGTCACACGCATAAACACTTCCCCTTTCTAAGTCAACTTCTTGCTCCGTATATCACAACAGCTCAATCCACTGCAGCCCGCAGACAGCAGCCGATAGCCCCGGCAAAAGCCGCATGGGGAGGCACGATAACCGGCCGGCCAGTTTCCCGGCCAATGATTTCCACCAGGGCTCTGTTGCGGGAAACCCCTCCGGTAAACACAATCCTGTCACTGTCCAGCTGGCGGAGCAAGGGATAGGTTCTCTTAAAAATCGTATAATTCACCCCGGCGGCCAGCCGGGACATGGAATGGCCCTCCAGGATTCGACCAATCAATTCGCTCTCACCAAAAATGGCACAGGTAGCGGAAAGCTCAACGGGGTCTTCGCTGTGCCGGGCCAGTTCTTCCAGGCTGATCCCCAGCACAGTAGCCATGTTTTCCAGGTAGCGCCCCGTACTGGCAGCACATTTGTCATTGGTGAGAAAATCCACCAGCCTGCCCTCCCGCACCAGAGCCACCTTGCTGTCCTGCCCGCCCAAATCCAGCAGGGTAAAATTTTTTTCACCGCTCAGATAAACAGCACCCAAAACGTGAGCATTAATTTCCGGAATAGTAACCGCCCCGGCCACAGCCACGGTCTGCCTACCGTACCCGGTACAAACCAGCCGGTCGGGCAAACTGTCCAGACCAGGCAGCCCCTCCAGGTTCAATACCAGTCGCCCATCCTGCATCCTGCCCCGGCTGCGGTAAAACTCTATGGTGTCGTACTGAAAAAGTTCTAGCCTTTCTTCCGGCCGGTGGAGCAAAGCTATTTTGATATTGCGGCTGCCCAGATCAATTCCCCAGCTGACAGTCAACCTGTTACTTCCCCTTTCTTGCGTGCCGGAGCACTCAGTTGCGCAACATTTCTATAAATGCGTCCAGCCGCATTCTGGTACGGGCATCCAGCCTGTTGGGCCGATCCCCCTCCAGAGTGAGCACTGGCAGTGACAGGCGGGCCCTGACGATCATATCTTCTATCTGCCGGTAGCAAAAGCTCTGCGCGTAATGAATAACACCCCGCACACGGCGCAGCACCAGCTGTTCCTGAATATCCTCCAGCCGGAAAAATATACCGTAGGGATAAGTGTACAGGCGGTACTGCTCAATCAGGTCATCCGTCGAAAAAGGCATGCTGAACTGGCGCTGTGTTTCATTGAATACCACCCGCGCTCCCCGGCTTTCGACATAATCATATAGATCGTCCATGATAGGCGGCACCCCGATATAGGCCAGCCGCACCTCATCCGTACCGGCCAGCGGTTCAGCCGGCAGCTCGGAAATAAACCGCCGGGCACGAGCAGCATATTCCTGCGGGTTACCGTTAAAATCACTGCAAGTGACCAGAAATAGATGATTATCCTGACCACGCACCCGGTTCTCCCGCCAGGTCAGTTCGTCAATTTGGTGTGCCAGCCTCCTTACTTCCTGCAGTTCCTGCCAGGCTCGCCGCACTTGAGACCAGTCAACACCAAGCAGATCCATAAATTTTTGCAGCTGCAATTTCAGCAGATCGTAGTCCCGGTCAAAGGGATAGGCAAAAGGAATAATTTCCATACCCGTCAGCTGCCATGTCTCCATCAGCGCATGTGTATTGCTGCAGTCACCCTGGGTGACAGCCACCACTTTCTTGATCCCCAATTTCAAAGCAGCACTGTAAATCCCTTTAATCCAGGCGCAAACATTGCGGGGATAGCCGGCCAGCTCGGCTTCTTCCACCAGTTGCCCGGGAGACGCAGAGGTAATAAAGACATTGTTTAAATCTACTGGAACACAACCGGCGGCATAGATTATTTCTACCGGTACAGTTGTTGTAATACCTATTTTTTCCATAGTGGTGCCCCTCCTGCCAATCATCCACATTGTATATTTTGTCCTGATTTGTCGTCAACAGCCTTTCCAGGCAATAAAGCATAAATAAAAACCCGGGGGCATTTCCCCGGGTTTCCCGTTGAATAGCAAATTCCGTTAATTAACGGCCATCTTCTGCTGCAGGTAGCTTAACAAACCGCTGGCAATAGCCTGGGCAGCCTTTTGTCTAAATGAGCCATCGCCCAGCAAAATTTCCTCATCCGGATTGGAGAGAAAGGCTACTTCCACCAGAGCTGCCGGCATGGTGCTGGTGCGCAGCACTGCAAAATTGGCCTGCAACACTCCGATATCCTTTCTACCTAATTGATTGACCAGCTCTTGCTGTAAACTCCGCGCCAGTTGGGCAGATTGCTGTTGCAGTTGCCGGTTCTCCTCCGCCGGAGTCCTGATAAAATATGTGCTTGTACCGCTGTAGGCCGGATTTTGATTGGCATTGCAGTGCACACTGACAAACAGCGCCGCCCCTGCCCGGTTAGCCAGAGCAGTCCGCTCATAAAGGTCCACATAGGTGTCGTCGGAGCGGGTAAGCAGAACCTCCACTCCCTGCTGGCGCAAAATTTCCGCCAGCCTCAGAACAATATCCAGGTTGATGTTTTTCTCCCGGGTGCCATTTGGGCCTATCGCCCCCGGATCGTTTCCGCCATGCCCGGCATCCAGCACGATGAGTTTCCTGGGATCATTTCTACTGCTGATAGCCGGTCTAAGCAGCAGTTGAATGGTCCCGACCTGCTCATCCACCCGGCTTTCCCACCATACATCCTTGTGCAGATCCAGGACCACCCGTACCTGGTCGGGTTCTTTGCTAAAATAGCCTATCCTGATCCGGCTGACCAGCTCCCCCCCGCTATTAACCTCGGTCAGTCCGTTACCCGGCCTGGTACCGGGTATGTCCACAACCAGCCGGTTGGGATTACCCAGGAGGAAAACATTAAATTTTGTCGTTTTTCCACTCAGATGCAAGGTAACCGTTTCCAGAGATTCTGATACAGCATATTCCACTTGGGTGAGCTCGACTGTTGCAGAACCGCCCACTTGCCTGTCCACATCTTCGGGTTCACCAGCCTGTCCCTCCTGGCGATCCACCTCTCCCCGGGATACATCACCTGCCGGAACAATGGCACCGTGCGCACCCATTTGCACCAGAGTGGCAATCAGCCAGCCGGTTTTACCACCCGGCAACCGAACCTGGTACCAGTTATCGGCTTTATTCAACAATACCAGGGGCGTCCCGTACGACAACTGGTCCAGCACCTCATAATTTGTTCCGGGACCGCTACGCAGGTTTACAGTACTGCCGGCTACAAAACCGCTACCCGATACCGGGCTGGAGGTTGGAGGCTGATGGGCAGGCTGTCCGGCAGTGTTGCCGTTGGAGGAAGTACTCTGCCCGGATTTTTTGACCAGCCAGCCCGCCACCCAGGCCGTACCTTTGCCGTACTTTACCTGATACCAGTCATTCTTTGCCTGTATGACCGCCAACTGTGTACCGGAATTAGCCTTCCCCACCACCGCATAACCGGTACCGGGACCGCTGCGCAGGTTAACTACGCTTGCCTGCACCACTACATTCTGCTGTCCGGTTCCGCTGCTATTGCTCGCAGTTACCTTGCTCCCACCGTTTATCTGGTTGACCAGCCAGCCCGCCACCCAGGCCATACCTTTGCCATACTGCACCTGATACCATCCATTTTTTGCCTGACACACCACCAGCCGGGTACCGGAGTTTGCCTTCCCCACCACCGCATAACCGGTACCGGGACCGCTGCGTAAATTCACCACAGCGGCTTTCACCGTTATGGCAGTAGAACCGGCCATGAGCGGAGACGCCAGACACAGAAAAACTACCAGCAAGCCAACCGACCAGACGCACTTTCTCAACCGCACTTCATTCTCAACCCCCCGGACTTGATGTCGTAGTAAAGCGAAATGCATTACCTTTTTATGTATATTGACGAAAAATATTGCAATCTGGTTCCCCGCACTGAAAAAATAACCCCCTTTTTCTACGGACAAAATAACACATATATATCTCCGGACCGGCAGGTGAGAACATGAACAGGGTATCGAAACTACTTTTTTGGGCGATTGTTGCGACTGTTTTATTTTCGTTCCCGGATCAGGTCCGGGCCGGATTGTATATCTGCCCGGAAGTTGATAGCCTGCTTGCAGGCCAGGTATGGAAAAAAAATGTTCCAGCCAACAACTCTGTGTACATTGTTATTAATGTTCATCAACGCCGGCTCATGTTGATCCGCAATGGCCAGACCGTCCGCACCTACCCGGTGGCTGTAGGTAAAAGTTCCACCCCTACCCCCATCGGACAGTGGAAGGTCATACACAAAAGCACCAACTGGGGCACTGGTTTTGGCACCCGCTGGCTGGGACTCAATGTCCCCTGGGGTATTTACGGCATTCACGGCACCAACAAGCCCGGATCCATCGGCGACTGGCAGAGCCACGGCTGCATCCGGATGTTTAACCGCCACGTAGAAGAGCTGTACCGGCAGGTACCATTGGGAACCACGGTATACATTATTGGTCACCCCTTCACCTATCAGTCACCTCCCTACCGGATACTCCGGCGGGGAGACCGGGGCAGCGCCGTGCTGGAAATACAAAAAGCCCTGGTAAAACAGGGCTATAAACTGACGCTGGATGGAATCTGGGGGTGGCAAATGGAAAAGGCTGTTGTAGATTTCCGCCGCCGCAATAATCTGCCTCCGGACAACGCGGTGAACGATGCCTTTTACCGGGCACTGCATTTAAAACCGTGATCTACTGCTGTCTCTTGCCGTCCAGTTGCGACAAAACCGGTACCGCTTCGGCAGCACCTCCGGCAACCGGCCGCCGCTTTTTTCGAGATTGCTGCCTCATTTGATAGCTCTGCTTCAAACGGGGTACCACAGTATGCACGTAGGTGAACGTTGCTGTTAAACCTGCCCCCATACCCACAGCTACCACTGGATAGGTAAACAGCACTGCCACAGCCAGAACAGCAAAAGCCAGAATAGTAAGTACGGGTACTATATTGTCTTTTACAGCCCATTCTCGCGAACCGGACAGCCGTCGGCGCAGCACCAGCACGGCCGCTCCGGCCAGCGTGTAAACCAGCGCTTCGGTAGCCGCCGCCATGTTAACCAACCAGAGATAGCGACCGCTGAACAGGACCAGATATGACACCGCCAACCCCACCACAAAAACTATCACAATGGCCGCCCACGGCGTGAGAAAACGCATGCTCACCCGGCTGAACACTCCCGGCAGGACATGTTCACGGGCCGCGGCGTAGAAAAAGCGCGAAACACTGATCAGTCCGGCATTAAACGTAGTAATGGAAGAGGCCAGGCTGATGAGCACAACAGCCGCCACCCCGTATTCCACCAGAATCTGCCGGGCATAAAGCAACTGGGGAAAAGGCGATGCTACCAGATTTTCTTTGGTTATATTGGCTGTCATGGCCACGGTGATCAGGGCATAAACCACACTGAGCAGGCCGATTGCTATATACATGCCGCGGGCGACGATTTGCTGGTTTTTCACTTCTTCAGCCAGGGGGGTTACCCACTCGAATCCTACAAACAAAAATACACCCACGGCTACAGCATTGATTAAGCTGGCGATACCGCCCGTATGCAGCGGTGCATGCAAATGAAAGTTTACCTTATAAAGGCCGATTAACGCCAGCGCCGCTGTGGCCAGCATCAGACCGTAAGTAATCACATCCTGAAAATTGCCCGCTACTTTTACCCCGCGGATATTCAGTAGAGTTACCATCACCAGCATTATTGTAATCCAAACTGCCGGCGGTACCACAGGCCAGGCGGCGTTCAGGATAGAAGCCAGCACATAGCTCTCCGCACCCACTACGCCCATGATCACCAGCATATACAGCAGGGATACTGTAAGGGCCAGTTTATCCCCAAAGGCGCGTCCAAAATACAGCCGGATTCCGGCCGCCGAAGGGAAAAGGCTGTGCAGTTCCGCAAAACAGGACCCTGCCGCCAAACACAGCAGGCCGCCAATCAGGATAGCCAGCCAGGCGGCATCTCCGGCCAGAAAACCGGCTACCTGCACTGCCGCAATAAATGAAGAGGTAGCCAGCGTCAACCCGGCGCTGGTAGCCACCACCGTGCGCAGGGGGAGTACCTTCCTAAGGCGCACTTCATTCACCCCAGATCAGCATGGATATGAAGTCCAGGCGTACAATATCATCTTCTGAACCAATAATGCGCAGGCTGCCGTTCATATATGGTTCGGTGGGGGTAATGTCGCCGTAAAACATATCCGCCAGTATTTCACTGTCGGCCATGACAGTCAGATCGGGATGGTCCACTCCGCCTTCGCGCATGGTCAATTCGCCATTACGTAAGGTCAGCGTGTGCTCCGAGTCCAGATCATCTGCCTTCACCAGTATAATCCTGTCCCAGTCCCGATTCATCATAATCAGCCTCTGATTGGCATTATAACCGTCGGTAAAGGCCCGCAGGCTTTCGGTGATTTCCCGGTGCGTAGCCATCATTAAACCCCTTTCAATTAAGCTCAAGTACTCTGGGCTGAAAATCCAGCCGTTTAAGCAAATCAAGGTAGTCCTGCTCGATGATTTGCTCCACCGGTTTGTTTAACAGCACCACCAGCACAGCTTCCAGCACATTGGTACCAAAGGAGCGGCCTTGAAATTCCGGTGTGGTGGTAACCAGGGTGCCCACCCCGCAGCGGCGCAAAAATTCCACATCTTCCCGTGTGGTTGTGTTGGTGATTACGGTTGGTCCCTGCAAGTCATGAGGCATGTAGCGGCGTACCAGGTGGAAGTCGCCCGCAATGACCTGGGCCTGATGATAATAATGACCGAATTTACTTATTTTGACCTCATCCTGGACTTCCTGCTTCTTTCCCGTGGGGTAAAGCATGTGAAAAGGCAGTTTGCACATCTCGGGCAGCGTCTTTCGGGCGATCTCTCTCAATTCATCCATAGCTTTGATCGGATACGGTATGCCAGCAGTGAAAATCAAATCGCCGTATGTTACATCACAACTCAGCTGGCTGAAAGCCTCCGCCATGCCAAAGCGGTCTACCGCACTCACCATCAATACCCGACTGCCCGGCGGTAGCAGGCTGGTTTTTTCACGCAGGTAATATACCACCTGCCGTTCCAGCGTGTTTTTCAACCCACTGCCATCCACCACCGGAGTTTGCCTGACCTGCTGCATCAGGCGCAGCCCGTCCTGGACTGTATAGCAATCTTCCCCCGCCCGCAAATATACATCTATGCCTCCCAGACCTATCGCGTCCACCTGCCCGTCCAGCTCACGCAGCATCTGACAGGCCCGGTCAAAGTCGCCATCGGTTCCCCGGCGAGCAATGACAAAGGTTTGACCCAAAAGCTCCACGGTAACCTCATGATCGCGGCGCGCCGAACCCAGGCTCACACTGACGACCTTTTTCATTTACAGGCACCTCTTTTGTGAACAGTTTTGTGTACAGCTTACAATCATTTTATCCAATATACACCACAGATACAACCTGCCTGAAATAATATAGCCATGGGAGGAAGTACGCAGAAAACAAAAACCCCGCAAGCCTTGATTTTACTGGCTTTACGGGGTCTTGCCTGGTCGGGACGACAGGATTTGAACCTGCGACCTCACGGTCCCGAACCGTGCGCTCTACCAAGCTGAGCCACGTCCCGAGGCGAACCGGCAAGGAATATTATTGCAAAAAAACATCCCAAAGTCAAGTGTCATTTTTGGGTAATTTTCTGGCAGGCGGAGCAATTCCCCTGGCAGGAACACTGGCGAAGCAGAAACTCGTTACAGCGCGGACACTGCCAGGTAAAAACCATTCCCGGCTGCAAAGATATTTTGTAGGCACAGCGCGGGCAGGTAATTTCAGAACATGGTGTAGTTTGGTCAGTCTGCTTATTCATGCGGACTCACCCCTACCGGCATTGATGTGCTGTACCGGCCCTGTCTCTACCGGCAGCAAACCATCTGGCAGCAATGATCAGTACCAACCCGCCGGTGACCAGTAAAGCGGCTGTATAACCCGGCATGACCGCACCGGTCACGGAAGCAATTATCTTGGACATTTTCTTGATCAGGCCGCCGGTGAAAAACGCGATGCACACGCTGGCACCCCAGATCCAGGTAGCCTCTTTTTTGCTCCTCTCTTTAAAGATTACCATAATGGAAGCAATGCAGGGTACGAACAGGGTAATTGTCACCAGCGCAACCACCGTCTGCAGGCTGGACAGATGCAGAGCGGTGAGACCGGCCGCTCCAAAATCGCGCCGCACCACACCCATAACAAAGGCTGTGGCAGCCTCCTTGGGCAGGCCTAGCCAGCTCACCGTCAGGGGAGCCAGCAGGTTCTGGATCGCCTGCAGCAAACCGGTTTCCTGCATCACAGAAATCAGTGCCGCACCCAGGGCAAAAAGGGGAGCTGCTTCACGCAGGAAGCCAGTGGTTTTCAAAAAGGTTTTGCGCAGTACATTCCCGATCCTGGGCCAGCGCAAGGGGGGCAGGTCAATCAGCAGGTAGGAAGGCTGCCCGGGCAGCAGTCTGCTCAGCAGTGTGCCCGCAACCGCCATCACCATAAAGATGCTGATACAATAAAGCATTAAGTATGTTCCCCCAACCGTGGCCAGCATCCCGGCAATAACTCCCAGCTGGGCCGAGCAGGGAATGGTTAGCCCCAGCAGGAAAATAGCTATTCTTTTCTCGCGCTCGGTAGAAAGCAACCGTGTCGTTATAGTAGCCATGGTCACACAACCAAAACCAAGAATGATGGGGATCACGCCCCGGCCGTTCAAACCTATGCTGTTCAACAAACGATCTACCAGAGTGGCAATCCGGGGCAGATAACCGCTGTCTTCAAAAACCGACAGAACCAGGTAAAATCCCACGACCAGGGGCAATAGCAAACCCAGCAGATAGGTTACTGTCATGGTCAACAGACCGAACTCACCGGTTAAAAAGCGCCCCGGAAAGGAATTCAGGGGAACAGCATAACTAACCAGTTGCCGAATCCACGGCTCATAGTATCCCTGCATGATGGTCTCTTCCGTAAACCCCACTACATCGCCGGCAATAAACACGCCGACAATCTGGTACATCAGCCACAGGCACATCAGCAGCAGGGGAATACCGGTAAGCGGACGCAACATCAGCCTGCTGATCACTTTGCCCACCGTTAAACCGCGCTCCGGTTCACTGATCACCTGCTGGCAAATTTTGTTCACATACTCCCGTCTGGCTACATATATTTCTTCCCGGAAGCTTAAAGGCTCCACCCCATAACGAGAGGATATTTCCGGATCGCCTTCCAATATTAGCAGCAAGTCCTCTCTTCTAATATGAGAATATTCCCCCTCGCCGGCATACTTCTTGACCAACTGCTCCACCAGCGGCAACACCTGTCCGGACCTGGCCGCCGGCAAAGCGGCAATTAGTTCTGAGAATCCTTTTTTGTTTACGGCCACAGTGGGTACAACCGGCACCCCCAGCTGCCGGGACAACTTCTGCACATCTATGATCATACCCAGCCTTTCAGCCTCATCAACCATGTTCAGCGCCACTATCAGAGGCAGCCCTGTATCGATGATCTGCTGAGTGAGAAATAAATCCCTTTCCAGATGGGTGGCTGAAACAACATTAACTATCTTGTCCGCTCCCAGGATAATATCCCTGGCCACCATCTCCTCATCATTGAAGGAAGAAATGCCATAAACACCGGGAGTATCCATGTACAAAATACTCCCCACTTTTCCGCTGGAAATTTCCAGTGTGGTCCCGGGATAATTGGAAACATCTACATACATTCCGGTAAAGTGATGAAACAAGACCGACTTGCCTGTATTGGGGTTACCTGCCAGAACCACCTTCTCCCGAACGTCCGGGTAATCCTTTAGCGGAGAACTACTCGCATGACAGTGTGCCATTGGCGACCTCCTTATTATTATTAACCTGAATCCGTGAAATAAATTTTTAAAAACCATTGATATTCTGCGATATTTA
>NZ_JBRAJI010000010.1:0-73540 GCF_052744395.1 Desulfurispora sp.
CTGTGGATCAATTTTATTTGCACATAGTGGGTCAATTCTGTTGACAATCAACACCGGATCCGGACAGCTTGTGAAACGTTCGCCTTGTCCACCGGCACAAAATACGGCGCAGGTGAACATTTCGCCAAGCTCAGCGGCCCCAAACCGCCATGTGAAACACTTGACTTGTCATTATGACAGCCGCATCAGTATTTTTCACCTTTCAAAGGAGAAAGGTTTCCCTTACCCTGTACCGGGATTATGATAATAACAAACACAGGCAATAATATATCCAGCAACATTCTTCATCGCAGTACCGCCCGTAAAACATTACAATATGTTAACCATTGGTCGACAGTGGTTTAACACCCGGGAGGTACAATAATCCCGACAGCAACCTCTTATGGCTCGAGAAAGGAGTGTGGAACATGGCCAAGCCAACCATCAACTGGCCCTGCAGCAGAAGCGAAGTACTGGAAGCCATTCAGGCCCAGGGGCAGGTGCAGGTGAATAAAGATCTCGTGACATTGCAGGATATGCGCCATGCAGCCGGTGATATTCAAGAAGCCCGGCGGCAGGACTATGCCACCTACACCACCTGGGAAGAGAAGCACCCAACCTTAGAGAACAGTAGTTCATTGGTGAAAGTGCTCTGGTCCAATTTCAAAACCTTTATGCACTGGTCCGATGTTAAACAGCACTTCAAGCACTGATTCCCCGCACGTTACCACCTGGCATCCCGGTATCAACAGTGTAAAGCCATTATCACCATAACGGGGAGGAGATATTGGTTGCAGCAAGTCCAGCCCCTGTAAAACCCCCTGCCGGCGCGCAAGCAGGCCTGGCAGGGGGTTGACTTTTTCATAAACTATTTATTGTTGACAGGAATATACTGCCTGCCTATACTTAAGCATATAAACGGTTAATGCTGTTAAATAAATTATCATGTCGCCGGAAAGGAGCAAGCAGAGAATGAAAAACAACAAAATCATGCTGGTGCTGCTGGTCATGATGATCCTGTCCACCCTGTCCATTACCGGATATTACTGGTACAATAATACATTCTACGTCAAAACCGACGACGCCCGGGTGGATGGTACGGTATACAAGGCCACCCCGCGGGTGGGCGGCAAAATCAGGAGCGTAGAATTTGAAGAAGGTGACCGGGTACAGGCCGGCCAGATCCTGGCCCGGCTGGACGAAGCTCAGCTACCACCCGGTACCGACCCCGAACTGGCTGTAGTCAAAGCCCCGGTGGAAGGGATTGTAATCAAAAAGCTGGCCAACCCCAATGAGAACACCGCCGCCGGCGCCACCATCGCACTGCTGGTGGACCCGCGGCAAATGTATATCAGCGCCAATGTGGAGGAAACCGACCTGGGACGGGTAAAACTGGGCCAGGCAGTGGATGTCACCCTGGACTATTTGCCCGGACAGAAATTCACCGGCCGGGTGTACTACATCGGCAAAGCCAGCCTGGCCACTTTTTCTCTCCTGCCCATAACCAATACCAGCGGCAATTTTACCAAAGTGGTTCAGCGTATTCCCATCAAAATAGCTCTGGACAACCCGCCTTCGAATATGATTCATAATGCCAACGCTGAAATCAAAATTCACATCCGTTAAGGAGTGCTGTCAATGGCCCCAAAACCCTCCGCACCGCCGGGAAGCGGACCGGCCGCCCCCTTTCCTACCAGCGACACTCGCCATTTCCCCTGGCTGGGTTTGCTGGTTGTGGTACTCGGCGCTTTCATGGCCATTCTGGACGGCAGCATTGTCAACGTCGCCCTGCCCAAACTGATGGCCATTTTCGGCGTGGATACCGAAGATGCCCAGTGGATTCTCACCGGTTACTTGCTGGCTTCCGGCGTAGTGGTGCCGGTCACTGGCTATCTGGGCGACCGCTATGGATACAAATTTATGTACATTTTTGCCTTAACAGCTTTTACCATTGGATCGGCCCTGTGCGGCATGGCCTGGAGCAACAATTCGCTCATAGCCTTCCGGATAGTGCAGGCCATCGGCGGCGGCATGATCATGCCGGTGAGCATGGCCATTATCTACCGCATCGTCCCCAGACAGAAAATCGGCATGGCCCTGGGCCTGTGGGGTATCGGCGCCATTATGGCTCCGGCCATTGGCCCTACCCTGGGCGGTTACCTGGTGGACAATTTTAGCTGGCATTTAATCTTCACCATCAACATTCCCATCGGCTTTTTCGCCGTTTTGCTCACCCAGATGGTTCTTCAGGAAACTCCCAAACAACAGCACCTGAAATTCGATTATTGGGGAGCCTTTCTCTGCTGCACCGGCTGCTTCGCCCTGCTGCTGGCCCTGAGCAAAGGGCAGGACAAGGGCTGGACATCCCAGTACATCGTCACCCTTTTCGGCCTGGCCTTTTTCAGCCTGCTGTTGTTCTGCATCTGGGAATTGCGCATTGATCATCCCATGCTGGATATCCGCCTGTTCCGCAATCCGGTGTTCAGCGTCAGCATGGCGGTCACCGTACTCACCCAGGTGGGACTGTTTGCCATTATTTTTATTATCCCCCTGTACACCCAGAACATGCTGGGCATGACCCCCATGCAGACCGGTATTTTCATGATGCCCATGGCCCTGGCCACCGGGTTGATGATGCCCATCAGCGGCCGGCTGTTTGACAAAGTTGGTGCCATGCCCCTGGGCGTGGTAGGGCTGACCATTGCGGCCGTAATCAGCTATATGCTCCACGAACTGAACTTAAGCTACAGCTTGCCCCACCTGCGCCTATTGCTGGTGCTGCGCGCGCTGGGGCTGGGTCTGGCCATGATGCCCCTTTCTTCCGTGGGCACCAACACTGTGCCACCTTTTCTGGTGGGCCGGGCCACGGCCATCAACAACCTGTTCCGGCAGATTGCCTCCTCCCTGGGCATTGCCTACCTGACCTACATCATGGTCAGCCGTCAGGCCTATCATGCCGCTGTACTGTCAGCCGGAATTAGTGTGGACACACCTTTGGCCGGCCAGTATCTGAATTATGCCACAGCAACCCTGGGAGATAAAAGCACCGCCCTGGCCGCGGTCAGCGGTCTGGTGCAGCGGGAGGCGCTCATGCGCGGCATGAGCGATGCCCTGCTGGTGGGCGCCATTTTTGTCTTCCTGGGCCTACCCTTCGCCTTTTATCTAACCAAAGAACGGGCTGAAAAACAGCGCCAGATTATGGCCAGACAATTTGCTCATCTGGCCCCGCCGCCGGGGGTGTCCGGGCCGGCTGCCCCTCCCCCCGGCCAGACCAAACCGGCCGGACCATAATCAGGCGTGAAAACATTCTGTCTCCCGGCCGGCAGAATCTCTGCCGGCCTCTCTTTTTGCAAATATTCCCAAAATACCCGGGCCGCATAGTTTCCCGAATCATGGTTGCTCTTCAGCAAGTACAGGTAGCGGGACAGATCCATTTCCTCCACCAACACATGTTTCACCAGGCGCAAGGCCAAACATTCGGCCGCCGCCCAGCAGGAAACCACACCAATACCCAGACCAGCCTGCACGGCGCTGATCACCGCCCGGGTGCTGCCCATCTCCATGGCCACGAACAGGTCCGCCGCGCTCAAACCTGCCGCCGTCAGCCGCTCCTCCCACACCTGCCGCGTGCCCGACCCGGGTTCGCGCAGGATGAAGGGCTGCCCCAGCAGGTCTTTGACCTGCACCCGCTGGCCGTCTGACCAGGCGTGTCCGGGCGGCACCAGCAGCACCAGAGTGTCGGCCAGCCACGGCTCGGACACAATATCGGCCCGGGTGGCCGGCCGGCCGGCAATGCCAATATCAATCAGCCGCTCTTTCAGCCAGTCCAGCACGTCCCCGCTGCCCGATACGCGCAGTGTCACCTTTACCCCGGGATAACACCGGCGAAAAGACCCAATATACCAGGGAAGAATATACTCTCCGGGGATGGTACTGGCCCCCAGCTCCAGCAGACCGGTTTTCAGCCCCTTCAACTCTTCCAGCACACCGTGCATCCGCCGGTACTGCTTTAAAAGCTGCCGGGCCTCGGGCAACAGCAACCGTCCCGCAGCACTGAGCTCCACCCGCCGTTCCTGGCGGCTGAAAAGCTCCACTTCCAGCTCCTCTTCCAGGGATTTTATCAAAAAACTCACCGCAGGCTGGCTCAAAAAGAGCTTCCTGGCCGCTCTGGTGAAACTGCCCATCTCGGCCACCAGTAAAAAAGCTTCCAGCTGTTTAATGTTCACTCCCACTCTCACCTTCCGGTATAATCCTATTAGTAGATTTTAGCACAAAAACCGGACACTCAAAACAAACGCGGCTGCTTCCCCTTTTCACTCAGGAAGGCAGCCGCGTAACCCATCCGGCAAACTATTTGCTTTTTCCACTGTAACCTCCTACTCTGAGTAATTCATAAAAATCATCTGGCCATAGTAATCTGCGAACACATTCCCTTTTTCCCCACCCACACCGTCCGCTTTTTCCCGCCGGCTGCGGTCCGCCTTTACCAGCCGAATTTTTTTCTTTTTCATGCGAAAGGTCACCGGTAATCACCTCGCTCTGCATTTTCTAGATCTATCATAGCGCTGCTCCTTTTTGATGTCTATATTTCCCAAGATAGTAACACTAGCAAAATAATACAGAGATGCCCTAATGGTGCAAACAAAAACAATTATTCAATAAACCATAAATACAAAAATGACTAAATATTCATTCATTTAGCAGGAAAGTCCCGCTGTCCAGAGAACCACTTAAATAGCTTGTACAGGTGATGAAAAGACCAAATTAGGAAAAGTGGTGAACCATGATGAGCGATGTCAAAGTGTTCCACGGCCGGCTGGGATTTTTGGGCACTCGCCTGCATGTATTTCTCTATCTGGTGGACGGCCTGCTGGTAGACAGCGGCCCTTCCCGCCTGCAAAGAGATATTGCCGGGTTTTGCCGGCAACACCAACCCGAACTGATCGTGCACACCCATTTCCATGAGGATCACACCGGAAATACCGCTTTCTTATGCCGGCAGCACGGCATCCCGGCTTACATTCATCCGGACGCTCTGGAACTATGCCGGAAGAAGGCCCGCCTGCCCCTGTACCGCCGGCTATTCTGGGGCGGCCGGCCGGCTTTTCAGCCCCTGCCCCTGGCTGAAACCATCGCCAGCCGGACACTGGAATGGGAGGTTATTCATGCCCCCGGCCATTCCCCTGATCACGTGGTCCTGCTGGACAAAAAAAACGGCCGCCTGTTCAGCGGCGACCTTTATCTACATCATCAAACACGGGTGGTGATGCGGCCGGAAAACATGCCCCGGCTCATGCAATCTCTGCGGGAGCTGCTGACCAGAGAATTTGACACGGTGTACTGCGCCCACGCCGGAGTGGTGAAAGACGCACACCGGCTGATGCAGCAAAAGCTGGCCCAGCTGGAAGAACTTCAAGAACAGGTGCGGCAACTGCACACCCAGGGCCTGAGCATTGATCAAATCAACCGGCGTTTGTTTCCCCGCACGCCCACCATCACCTATGTGAGCAGCGGTGAATGGTCTTCCCGGCACATTGTCCGCTCGCTGCTGGAGGACCGGGCCGAATGAATCAAGCCAGCTTGAACCGGGCCGCCACCTGCTGTAGTGTGGCGGCCATGGCACTAAGTTCCTGGGCCGTGGAACTGACCTCCTCCACCGCCGCCGTCTGTTCCTCCGAGCTGCCTGCTACACTCTGCACGGCCACACTGATCTGCTGGGCCGCCCCGGCCACCTGTTCAATCTGTTGGCCCAGTTGGGCTATATTTTGCAAAATACCGTTCAGGGAATGGCCCACATTTTGCACCAGTTGCACACCTTCTTGCACATTGCGGCCTCCGCTGTGCATGATCTGCACCGACTGCATCACCTGCTCCTGGATCCCGGCCAGAATTTGCCGGATGTCCTTGGCCGCGCTGGCTGACTGCTCGGCCAGCTGGCGCACTTCCTCGGCCACCACAGCGAAGCCGCGCCCGGCATCGCCGGCCCGGGCCGCCTCAATGGCCGCGTTCAGCGCCAGCAGGTTGGTCTGTTCAGCAATGCTGGTAATCAGGTCGATAATCTGGCTGATGTTTTCGGTCTGGTGGCTGAGCTGTCCCACAGCGGCAGCCGCCTGCCCGGCCGAAGCAGTGATCACCTGCATCTGTTCATCCACCTGCTGGATGCCGCTCTGCCCCTGGCTGGCCTGCTGGCCGAGCCGGCTGGCCAGATCGGCCACTTGCCGGACATTTTGCGCCACCTGCTGCACCGTACCGGCCACTTCTTCCACAGTGGAAGTGTTCTCATTGGCGGCACTGGCCGTCTGCTGGGCACTGGCGCTCAAGGTTTCGGCAGCCTGAGTGAGCGATCTGGTCTGTTCATTGATGGCGGCAGCCATTTCCCGCATCCCCACCACCAGCTGGTTGAAAGCGTGCATGAGGTGACCGCATTCATCACTGCGCCGTACCTCCAGCAGCGGCACCATCAGGTCGCCTTCCGCCACCCGGATGCTGACCTCCTTGAGCTGGGCCAGCGGCACTGTGATCATGCGTGCCAGCAGATAGGCGATCAGCAGCGCCAGCAGCAAAGCGGCCGCGGACACTCCGATCAAGAAATTGATGGTGCCCTGCACCGCCCGTTCATTTTGCTGGAGACCCTCCTCCAGCAACTTCTGATCATAGTCAATCAGTTCCTGTACAGCACCGCGCAGGTTGCTGAACACTCCCTTGTTGGCCGCCACATAGGCGACCAGCTCCTGCTCCCGGCCGGTCTGTTTCAGCTGCAGGGCGTTTTCCAGATAACCATGCAGGGCCTGGTAGTTCTTCTCAATTTGCGCCAGCTTGGCCAGCCCCTCGGGCGTGCTAACATGTTCCCGCACCTGCTGCAGGGTTTCCTGCACCAGTTGACCGTCCTGCCGGTATTTGTTCATATAGTCCTGGTTGCCGTACAGCAGATAGCCCCGCACATCCAGCGTTTCCTGCTGGGCAGCAATGAGCAGGCTTTTTACCTCACTGACCACCACCGCTTTGTGCGTTAACAGGTCGATAGACTTACTATGTACTGTGCGCAGCTGGTACCAGGCCAGGCCGGCCACCAGCGCCAGCAGGAGCAATATGGCGGTAAACCCCAGCACAAGGCGCCCCCTGATACCACCCAGTTTGTTTTTTTCCAAAAGCAGTTTGTAGTGTCGGCACTCCCGGCAGGCAGCCATCTTCTCGGCCATACTGCCCTGCACTTCGCCCCGGCACAGTGTACCTGTTACCCGCCAGCAGTACAGACCCTGGCGTTCGGTAAAGGCCGGGCAGTTCTCCTGGCGTTCCGGTGGGCAGCACAGATTGTCCCAACAATATGCCACAGAGATCCCCCTCTCACTAAACCAATAACACAACCAGGCTCTGATCTGGAACGACATCAACCCTGCTACTTAAACAAAAACCAAAGGCCGTATGGTAATATTTCCCCCCCCCCCCCCCCCCCATTACCATTATTATACATTAATACCATATCTTCCTGGGGGTGTATAAACAGACATTATTTTACATTATACGCCGCAACAAAGGTTTTTTCCAGTAAAAATTTTACATGACCGGGGTTTATGGCAGCATGCTGTCCGCTAACATAAAAAAATGACAAAAAACTCCCGGGGCAATAATGCCCCGGGAGTGCATGGTTTTACAATGTTGGTGCCGGAGACCGGACTTGAACCGGTACGGGGATATCTCCCCGAGGGATTTTAAGTCCCTTGCGTCTGCCTGTTCCGCCACTCCGGCTGATTGGTTACAAATCTGCAAAGGATATTTTACTGCAAGCCGCCCTGGTTGTCAAATACTCTTTTTGGGTTAAAAATTTTTAACCGCAGCGGCGCTATCGCCAACTTGTAAAAGCTACCGCCCACCCAATATAATTGAGTTGAATGCTCCATATTGAACAAGCTATAGCCAAGGAGGTATCCGACATGACCAAACTGCGCGCCTGGCTGCTGATGGGTGTGCTGACCATGCTGCTGGTGTTCATCGGGCAACTGGTGGGCGGCCGGAGCGGGGCCATGTTATTTTTCATCATTGCCCTGGGCATGAACTTTGTTAGCTACTTCTTCAGCGACAAAATTGCCCTGGCCATGACCGGGGCTCAGGAACTGCATGAACACGAATCGCCCGAGCTGTTCGCCATGGTGCGGCGTTTATCCCAGCGGGCCGGCATCCCCATGCCCCGCGTCTACCGCATACCGTCCCCCCAGCCCAACGCTTTTGCCACCGGCCGCAATCCCGCCCACTCGGCGGTGGCTGTTACCGACGGCCTGATGCACATTTTAAACCGCAGTGAAGTGGAAGGTGTGCTGGCCCACGAAATCGCCCACATTAAAAACCGCGATGTATTGGTAGGCACTATTGCCGCTAGCCTGGCCGGGGCCATTACCATGATTGCCAATGCCCTGCAGTGGGGCCTGATTTTCGGAGGCAGCGACGATGAAGAAGGCGGTGGTGGCATTCTGGGTCTTGTGGGGACACTGCTCATGATCATCCTGGCGCCCATTGCGGCCATGCTCATCCAGCTGGCCATCTCCCGGGCCCGGGAATACGGCGCCGATGAAACCGGTGCCCGGCTGGCCGGCACGCCCGAGGGACTGGCCAATGCCCTGCTCAAGCTGGAACAGGCCGCCCATCAGGTACCTATGCCGGTTAACCCGGCTACCTCACACCTGTTTATAGTCAATCCGCTTTCCGGCCAGAGCCTGGCCGCCCTTTTCTCTACCCACCCGCCCATCCAGGAGCGGGTGGCCCGCCTTAAGGCCATGCGCTATTAAATATCAGCGCCTTGCTGTACAAAAGCCTCCCGTCGGCTGACGGGAGGCTTTTGATTTGGCCTCATGCGCAAATAGGCTTCAGGATACAACCTGCAGGCGCTTAATTTTTTCTTTCAATTCCGCCAGAGCGCCGCCAAAACGGCTGTTCAAATCACCCAGCACCCGGCTCCATTCTTCATAATAGCCGGGGGTCTGCTCCAGCTGGCTTTCTAACCCGCCGGTCTGTCGGCCGGGCATGGTACGGCGCACCTGGCGGCTGCGGGCGGCGAACTCCCTCTCAAAGCCAGCCCTGGTCTGCTGCAGAGCCTGCTGGTAATAGTTGAACAGGTATTCCAGTTCATTGAGCAAGGTGACCATTTCCGGACTGCCCTGTTTTAAAATCAACAGCCCTTCCATGGCCCGCCGGTTGGTCTCCATCTGCTCTTCTCGCTCGGGCAGAACCAGTTGCAAAAGAAGGGCTTCCTGTACGCCCTCCAGCACATAGGGTTTTTGGGCATCTGGCACCTCGGCCAGGGTCTTTTTGAGGTTAAGCTGTTTTTCCTGCATGAATCTGGCTCCCAGGCGGTGCCCCTGCGGCATATACTCCAGTCTGGCCAGCTCACCGGGTGCCACCGGCGGCATCTGCTGCATCCTCTCCAGCGCCTTTTCCCAGGCAGTTTTTATTTTATCACTCACTGCTGCTCCCTCCGTGCTCTGTGGATAGAATTTGGCCGTATCTGTTTTTATTATACTATATCACAGCAGCCCCCAACAGGAAAATGCTGCCGTGTCCCGGAGTGGATACGGTAAAGGTGGCTCATCTGGTATGTATCGCCGGTCGCCCGGTTTGAAAAGCTATGTTCAGCCGGATGTTCTGAAAGGTGGACAAGATTTTTTTCCTAAAAGAGGATTTGCGATAATATTGTCGAATGATCTATGGGTTTGTGTGTTAAGATGTTGATAATCGTAAGAACAGGGAGGCGATTTTTTGCAGACGGTAACTGTGTTGAGACATCCCGTGGTAGCCGACAAGCTCCGGACCCTGCGCGATCGCAATACCGGTATTCAGGATTTTCGAGCGGCGCTCAAGGGCCTGGGGTTTTTTTTGGCTATGGAAGCAACCCGCAACCTGCCCACAACCGCTGCCCCGGTTTATACTCCGCTGGGAGTGGAAGCACCGGCCGCCCAAATCAACTCGGAACGGGTGCTGCTGGTACCCATTCTGCGGGCTGGCCTGGGCCTGGTAGAAAGCTTCCTGGAGTTTTTACCGGCAGCCCGGGTGGCCCACATCGGCATTTCCCGCGATCACGAAACCTTGCAGGCACGGGCTTACCTGTGTTCTTTGCCAGAAAATCCGGCCGCTTTCGACTGGGTGTTTGTGCTGGATCCCATGCTGGCCACGGGCAACAGCAGTGTCAAAACGCTGGATTTGATCGTGGAAGCGGGCTACAGCCCGGAAAAGATCACCCTGGTCTGCGCCTTTGCTGTAGAACAGGGTATCAATCAGATCACCGGCAAATACCCCCGCCTGAATATCGTCGCCGCCACCATCGATCCCCGGCTGAATGAAAAGGGGTATATTGTACCCGGCCTGGGCGATGCGGGAGACCGGCTGTTTTTAATCTAATTTTTTTCCGCACAATTGGCTTTATATTTTTATTTTTGCATTATTGGCGAGGAGGCCTGGTTTAATTGCGCCGCAGAGAAATTCAAGTAGAGGAAAGGCTGCCCTTCTGGCAAACACTGCCGCTCAGCCTGCAGCACCTGTTCGCCATGTTTGGCGCCACCGTCCTGGTTCCGATCATTTTTCAGGTCAACCCGGCCACAGTACTGCTGTTCAACGGCATCGGCACCCTGCTCTACATCCTGATCTGCCGGGGACAGATTCCCGCTTATCTGGGTTCCAGCTTTGCCTTCATCTCTCCCGTGCTGGTAGTGCTGGGCCAATACAGCTACAGTGAGGCGCTGGGCGGCTTCATCGCCGTGGGGATCACCTTCGTGCTGGTAGCCCTGCTGGTAAAGGTGGCCGGTACGGGCTGGATTGACGTGGTCTTCCCGGCTGCCGCCATGGGAGCCATTGTCGCGGTCATCGGCCTGGAGCTGGCACCGGTGGCCGCTCAAATGGCCGGTCTGATTGGCGAAGCCGGCAAACCCTTTACTCCCGATCCCAGAGCCATTGCTGTTTCCCTCACCACTTTAGGGCTGACTATTCTCTTTTCGGTCGTGCTGCGTGGCTTTCTGGCCATCATCCCCATCCTGCTGGGTATCACCGCCGGCTATGCGCTTTCCTTCTTTCTGGGCCTGGTTGATGTGCAGCCCATTATCAAAGCACACTGGCTGGCCCTGCCTGATTTTTACGCCCCTTCTTTCAACCCCTCCGCCATTATGATCATTCTGCCGGCCGCTCTGGTGGTCATAGCTGAACACATCGGCCACCTTTTTGTCACCAGCGGCATTGTGGGCCGCGACCTGGCCCGCCGGCCCGGACTGCACCTCTCCCTGCTGGGCAACGGCCTTTCCACCATGCTTTCCGGCTTTTTTGGCTCCACCCCCAACACCACCTATGGTGAAAACATTGGCGTCATGGCCATCACCCGGGTATACAGCGTCTGGGTGATTGGCGGAGCGGCCGTCATGGCCATTCTGCTCTCCTTTGTGGGCAAGCTGGCGGCCGCCATCCAGAGCATTCCCACGCCGGTGATGGGCGGCGTCTCCCTGCTGCTGTTCGGCGTGATTGCCGCTTCGGGTATTCGCATGCTGGTAGAGGCCCGGGTGGACTATAGCAAACCGCGTAATTTGATCCTGACCTCGGTGGTGCTGATTGTTGCCCTCAGCGGCACCCAGTTGCAGCTGGGCACGGTTAGCCTGAAAGGTATGGGCCTGGCCACGGTCATGTCCATTGCTTTAAGTCTGATATTTAAGTTGCTGGACCTCACCGGACTGGCTGCCGACAGGGATAATTAACTGTCGGCTTTTTCTTTTTTCTTCTTTTTTTCTTGCTTTGGCAGGTTTTCCGACGCAAATAACTAATAATTATTGTTCAAAGGGGATGGAGTAACCGGAGAAATTTGCCAAGCTATTTGGGGAGGGGTATTTATGAGCAGTGACATCCTGCAAGCAGTGGTAAACGCCGCCCACTTTTACGGGGAGATGCTGGGCGACGACGTGGTGCTGGCCGTCTGCGACCGGGAAAAATTTGTTTTCTACAAAGAGGGGCAGCGCATCAAACTGGGCATCAAGGTGGGGGATCCGGTGCCCCCCCAGAGCGGTGCCGGCACCGCCCTGCGCGAAGGCCGGCGGGTCACCAAAGAGGTGGGCCCCGAGGTTTATGGTGTGGGTTATTTTGCCTCCAGTGTGCCCGTCCGCGATGCCTCCGGCCAGGTGGTGGGGGCCATCTCCATGTGCAATCCCAGTACCAGCGCCGCCAAGAAAAATCTGATCAAGACGTCCACCGAGCTGAATATGGCTTTTGAATCCATCACCCAGAACGTCTCCGGCATGGCCGCTCAGGCCCAGGATCTGGCGCAGAACGCCCAGAAACTGGACAGCTTCACCCAGGAGATGCGGGACAAAGTACAGGGCATGGATGAAGTGCTGGGGCTGATTCGGGAAGTAGCCGGCCAGACCCACCTGCTGGGGCTCAACGCGGCCATCGAAGCAGCCCGGGCCGGGGAAATGGGGCGCGGCTTTTCCGTGGTGGCCGAGGAAATTCGCAAGCTGGCCAGCCGCACCAACAATTCGGTCAAGGAGATTGCCGACACCCTGCAAAGTATCAAAGGAGCGATCATAGATATAGCCGGCTATGTAACCACGGTAGCGGCAACCTCCCAGGAACAGGCCGCCGCCACCGAGGAGATCATGGCTGCCGTACAGCAGATCAATTCGGTCACCGAACAGATGAAGAGCTGGGCCGACGAGCTGTAAATATCAACACCGCCGCGGAGGAGAAAGGCTCCCCAAGCAAAAAAAGAAGGGTTCCAACACCCTTCTTTTTGCATATAAGCAGGTAATAGGCAGATTGTTAGCGTTTGGAGAATTGCGGTGCCCGGCGAGCCTTTTTCAGACCGTACTTTCTTCTTTCCTTCATGCGCGGATCACGGGTCAAGAATCCGGCCTTCTTCAATACGGGGCGCAGGTTGGGATCGGCCTGCACCAGGGCGCGGGCAATCCCCATACGCACCGCACCGGCCTGACCGCTGATGCCGCCACCCCGAGCCCGTACTTTAACATCAAACCGACCGGCAGTACCGGTGATCTCCAGCGGCTGCCTGACCAGGGTTTCCAGAACCCGCCGTCCGAAATAACTGAGCAGGTCCCTGTTGTTTACCGTAATATTGCCTTCACCGGGATAAATATAGACGCGGGCCACGGCATTTTTCCGCCGCCCGGTGCCGTAAAACTGAACCTGGGCCATTGCTTCTCCTCCTTATGAATCACTCACTTAAAGTGTCCAGGCCTGGGGTTTTTGTGCCTGGTGCGGGTGCTCCGGCCCACTGTATACCTTGAGCTTTTTGGCCATGGCCGCACCCAGCCGGTTGTGGGGTAGCATGCCCTCGATAGCTTTGCGCACAATCAGCTCGGGCCGGGTTTTGATCAGCGTGGCATAGCTGGTCGCCTTCAGGCCGCCCGGATGGCCGGTGTGCCGGATATAATGCTTTTGCTGCAGCTTCTTGCCGGTCAGTTTAATCTTGTCGGCATTAATAATAATTACATGGTCACCCGCATCCACATGGGGGGTAAAGGTAGGACGATGTTTGCCGCGCAAAATGGCTGCGGCCTGGGCCGCCAGGCGGCCCAGGACCTGGCCTTCAGCGTCGATGACATACCATTGGCGTTCTATTTCACCTGGCTTGGCCATATAAGTAGTTCTCATAATTTTTCCCTCCTACATGCACTGCACCTGACAGATCGCACCGTCCATCCGGTTCCGGGGCTCGGGGAACCGGTTGACCGGCACACATATAGTAATTTTAATGCTCCGGGCCAGTATTTGTCAAGCTAGTAATCCACCTGCACCAGGAACAGGCCCTGAGGTGGCAGGGTTGGCCCGGCCAGCGACCGTTGCCTGCTGGCCAGAATGCCGGCCAGAGTTTGCGGCGGATATTTGCCCAGCCCCACCTGCAACAGGGTACCGGCAATAATGCGCACCATGTTGTACAAAAAGCCGTCGCCTTTTACGGTAATGCGGATCAAACTTGCCGAGCGCTCCACAGTTAGCTGGTGTATGGTGCGCACTGTGGATTTCACCGGCGTACCCTGCGCCCGAAAGGCGGCAAAATCGTGCTGGCCGAGCAAATACCCGGCCGCCTCCTGCATGGCCGGCAGCAAAAGCTCTCGTGGTTCAAAGTAACTATAACGGGCATAAAATGGATCGGGAACGCGCCGGTTGTAAATCTGATAGCAGTATGTCTTGCTGACGGCCGAAAAGCGGGCGTGAAATCCTTCCGGCACATCGGCGGCTTCTCGGACCACTATGTCATCCGGCAGCGCCCCGTTCAGGGCCAGAGGGATGCGGGCTGTAGGTATGGGCCAGCCGGCAGCATCGAAGTTCACCACCTGACCTAGGGCGTGCACTCCGGCGTCGGTGCGCCCGGCTCCGTATATGACCACCCGCCGGCCGGTAAATTTCTGCAATATCTTTTCCAGCACTTCCTGGATGGTCGGCAGGCCGCTGCCCCGCTGCTCCTGAAAGCCGTGATAGTTGGTTCCGTCGTAAGCCAGAGTTAATTTAATATTTCGCATTTCTCTTTCCGCCCTTTAAATCCACCTGCCGGCCACTGCCGCCCCCAGCACTGCGCCGGATACCAGCAACAGCAGCATATCAGACATCCGCCATTTCAGGGCGTAGAAGTGGGTCCGGCGGCTGCCCGGCACAAAGCAGCGGGTTTCCATGGCTAATGCCAGCTCTTCCGCCCGCCGCAGCACCCCGATCAGCACGGGAACCAGCAGGGCCAGAGCGCTTTTAAAGCGGTCGGCGGGCCGGCGCATCGCCATCCCGCCACCCCGCGCCTGCTGGGCCAGCATAATCTGCCAGGTTTCTTCCAGCAGCAGGGGAACAAAACGCATGGCTATAGTCATCATCAGGGCAATATCGGCTACCGGCAGGCCCAGACGGGATAGGGGACCGAGCAGACTCTCCAACCCGGCCGTCAGGCGGGAGGGAGAGGTGGTAAAAGTAAGCAGAACTCCACACAAAACCAGCAGTACTACCCGTCCCAGCATGAGTACACCCAGGGTTACCCCCTGGCGGCTGATCTGCAGGGGACCCAGAGCATAGATTACATCACCCTCGGTAAAGAAAAACTGGAGCAGCATGGTCAGCAGCAAAAATATCCAGAACAACTGCATACTCCGCCAAAGCTGTCCGGCGGACAACCGGGCCAGCAGGGCGGCTACCAGCAAGGCCATAGCCGGAAACAGCAAAAAAACACCTGGAGCCGCCAGTACGGCCACCATGCACAGGACACAGGCCAGAATCTTGCTACGGGGATCCATTTGATGCAGCACGGTATTCCCGGGAAAATACTGTCCAGGCAATAATCTGTCAAAAGCCGTGGACAAGGTCATCGCCTCCCCCACATCTGGAGCAGGCCGTCGGCCAGTTCATCACAGCCGAGTACCGGAGCAAAAGCCAGCTCCACCCCCACCATGCCCAGACGGCGCTGTATTTCCACAGCCAGCGGCGGCTCCAGTCCGGCCCTGTCCCAGAGCTGACGGTCGAAAAACAGTTCCGGCGCTTTGCCGGCAGCCAGCAAACGGCCCGCCGATAAAACTGCCAGCTGATCGGCAACTGCTGCGGCCAGTTCCATCTGGTGTGTAACCAGAATAACGGTGCGGCCGCTCTGTTTCAGGTCCCGCAGTAACTGCAGCACCAGCTGCCGCCCCGCCGGATCCAGTCCGGCAGTCGGCTCATCCAGCACCAGCACCGGCGGCTGGATGACCAGCGTGGCCGCAATGGCCACCCGGCGTTTTTCTCCACCGCTCAGGCGAAAAGGGGAAAGACCGGCGTATCTGCGGTCATCCAGTCCCACAGCCTGCAAAGCCAGGCGAGCCCGCCGCTCGGCCTCCCTCCGGTCCAGTCCTAGATTTAGCGCTCCGTAAGCTACTTCCGCCAGTACGGACTCCTCAAAAAATTGCCTTTCCGGGTATTGAAAAACCAGCCCCACCCGGCGCCAAAGTTCCCGGCGCACCTTTTTGTCGGCGGTATCGCCACCGTAGACCAGCACCCGGCCGTGGTCCGGCAGCAGAAAACCGGCCACATGCTGCACCAGGGTGCTTTTGCCCGAGCCTGCAGTGCCTACCACCGCCCAGCATTCCCCTTCGGCAATGCTCAGGTTAACATCCCTCAGGGCCGGACGGGCCAGGGGGGTTCCCGGCCAGTAAGTATGGCTGACATTGATTAGCTCAATAACCGGCATAGGGCATTCACCAGCGGTTCAATTTGCTCGATACCACCGGGCAGGGGCATACCGCCCCGCCTGAGCCGGTGCACCAGCTCCAGGAGAGGGGGCAGGGACAAACCGGCCTCCCGCACCAAATCCCGGTACTGCGTGTACAGCACTGGGGGGGGCTGATCGGCTACCAGTCTTCCTTGCTGCAAAAGCCAGACCCGGTCGGCCACCATAGTCTCTTCCAGGTGGTGAGTGATATAAATAATGGTTGCCGGCATCCGGGAGCGCAAGTCGGTCAGCCACTGCAGCAGTTCCCGGCGTCCGACCGGATCCAGCAGGGCGGTCGGCTCATCCAGCACAATCAATTCCGGCTGCATGGCCAGAATACCGGCCAGAGCCAAACGCTGCTTCTGTCCACCCGAGAGGCGGTGGGGCGGGCTGAGGCGCAGTTCCTGCATACCGGTGATCGACAGTGCTTCCTCCACCCGGCGCCGCATCTCTTCCCGCGGCAGCCCCAGGTTTTCCAAACCAAAAGCCACATCTTCCTCCACCGTGGCCGCCACAATCTGGTTATCCGGGTTTTGCAGAACCAATCCTATTTTGCTGCGCAGCTTCAGGTCCTTACGCACGCTCCAGGTCGGCACACCGGATACCAGCACCGTACCGGTCACCGGCAACAGCAGGCAGGATGCCAGCCCGGCCAGGGTGGATTTGCCACTGCCATTGGCTCCCACCACCGCCACATATTCTCCGGGGGCGACAGTAGCACTAAAATCGATCAGGGCAGGCGCAGCCTGACCCTGATAACAGTAACTCACATTTTGAAAACTCAGCACCGCTCCCGATTAAACCAGTTCCAGCACAACCATGGGCGCAGCATCGCCCCGCCGAAAGCCGGTGCGAATAATGCGGGTATAGCCACCGTTCCTATCGGCATAGCGCGGCCCCACAGTGTCAAACAGTTTTCTGACTACATCTTCGTCGTAAATATAGGCCAGGGCCTGGCGCCGGGCGTGCAGGTCACCCCGCTTGGCCAGCGTGACCATTTTGTCAGCCAGCCGTTTTACTTCCTTGGCCCGGGATTCAGTGGTCTGAATGCGCTCTTCCTTGATCAGGGAAGATACCAGGTTGCGCAGCATAGCTTTGCGGTGCCCGGTGTTCACTCCCAGTTTCCGGTAGCCCACTTCTTTTCCCTCCCGTCAATCTTCGTCCTTGCGCAGCGAAAGCCCCAGCTCGGCAAGCTTGTTGATCACTTCTTCCAGCGATTTCTTGCCCAGATTGCGGACTTTCATCATATCTTCCTCGTTGCGTTGAATCAGTTCTTCCACCGTGTTGATGCCCGCCCGCTTCAGGCAGTTGTAGGAGCGGACCGAAAGATCCAGTTCCTCAATGGTCATCTCCAGGATCTTGTCCTTTTGCTCCTCCTCTTTTTCCACCATGATCTCCACATTGTCCACGCTATCGGTCAAGCCGATAAACAGTTTTAGGTGATCGCTTAAGATCCTGGCGGACAGGCTAACCGCCTCATCGGGTTTGATCGAGCCATCGGTCCAAACTTCCAGAGTCAGCTTGTCATAGTCTGTGCGCTGGCCGACACGTGTGTTCTCCACATTGTAGTTAACTTTGCGCACCGGGCTGAAAACCGAATCCACCGGTATAACGCCGATCACGTGGTCGCCCTTTTTGTTGCGCTCCGCCGGTGCATAGCCACGGCCCTTCGCCACAGTCATTTCCATGAACAGCCTGCCGTTTTCGGCCAAAGTCGCTATATGGTGTTCCGGGTTGAGGATTTCCACATCGGGATCACAGATAATGTCCGCCGCCGTCACCACTTTTTCACCACGGGCCTCAATGCGCACGGTTTTTTCTTCATCGCCGTGCATCTTCAGACAGAGGCCCTTCAGGTTCAGAATAATATCGGTAACATCTTCCACCACGCCGGGAATCGTGGAGAATTCATGCAGCACCCCGTCAATCTTTACCGAGGTCACCGCCGCTCCTGGCATGGAGGACAGCAGCATCCGGCGCAGCGAATTGCCCAGCGTAATCCCGTAACCCCGCTCCAGCGGCTCCACCACAAACCTGCCATAGGTATTGTCAGCGCTCTTTTCCACACATTCGATCCTGGGTTTTTCTATTTCAAACATGATCTGGAAACCTCCCTCTGGCCAAACCGACCGGCGTCCATGTCAGCAAGCCTATCTGGAGTACAGCTCAACAATCATCTGCTCCTTAACCGGTATATCAATCTGGTCGCGGGTGGGGAACGCCACAACCCGCCCTCTGGCCTGATTGGCATCGTACTCCAGCCAGGCCGGCGGCGTGCGATCGGCAGCCCGCTCCATCAGCTCTTTAATGCGGGAGGATTCCCGGCTTTTCTCGCGCACTTCGATTTCATCGCCCACCCGCACCAGCAGGGAAGGAATGTTCACCTTGCGACCGTTCAAGCGGAAATGGCCGTGCAGCACCAGCTGGCGGGCCTCCTGGCGCGATGTAGCCAGACCCAGGCGGTACACCACGTTGTCCAGACGGCGCTCTAAAAGGCGCAGCAAATTCTCACCGGTCACACCGGGTTGGCGCTCAGCCCGTTCAAAATAAGTGCGGAACTGGCGCTCCAGCACACCGTAAATGCGGCGGGCCTTCTGTTTCTCCCGCAATTGCAGTCCGTATTCACTCAATTTCTTCCGCCGCTGGCCGTGCATGCCCGGAGCATAGCTCCGGCGATCAATGGCACATTTGCTGGAATAGCAGCGATCACCTTTCAGGTACAGCTTGATGCCTTCCCGGCGGCAAAGGCGGCAAAGGGGTCCTGTATATCTGGCCATGAAGCCTAAAAACACCTCCTATACTCTCCGGCGCTTGGGAGGCCGGCAGCCGTTGTGGGGAATAGGTGTAACATCTTTGATCAGGCTTACTTCCAAACCGGCAGCCTGCAGCGAACGGATGGCAGCCTCCCGGCCGGCCCCGGGGCCTTTCACCATCACTTCAACTTCTTTCATACCGTGTTCGATAGCTTCCCGGGCCGCATGTTCTGCAGCCATCTGAGCGGCAAAGGGCGTGCTCTTACGCGATCCCTTGAAGCCAACCTGACCGGCACTGCACCAGGAAATGGCATTGCCCTGTGTATCGGTAATGGTTACGATAGTGTTGTTAAAAGTGGACTTGATGTGAGCCACACCCCGGTCCACATTTTTTCTTTCCCGCCTCTTGGTTCGGGTGGCGCGGCGAGCCATTCTCTAACCCCCTCTTTACTTACTTCTTGCGTCTTACACCGACAGTTCTTCTGGGACCTTTGCGCGTCCGGGCGTTGGTCTTGGTGCGCTGTCCCCGCACTGGCAGTCCCTTGCGATGCCGCAGACCGCGATAACAGCCGATTTCAATCAGCCGCTTGATGTTCAGCGCCACTTCCCGGCGCAAATCGCCTTCCACTTTGTAGTTCTTTTCAATCACATCGCGCAGCCGGTTGATCTCTTCCTCGGTCAGATTGCGCACCCGGGTGTCCGGGTTGACGCCGGTCTGCGCCAGAATTTTGCGCGATGTGGAACGGCCAATGCCGTAGATATAGGTAAGGGCAACTTCCACCCGTTTGTCCCGCGGCAAGTCCGCCCCCGCAATACGTGCCATAAAATGCCACACCTCCCGTTTTTAGCCCTGCCGTTGCTTGTGCTTGGGATTCTCGCAGATGATCATCACTTTGCCATGGCGGCGAATCACTTTGCACTTTTCACAAATTGGTTTTACCGATGGGCGTACTTTCATTTTTTATACCTCCTGCCGCCCGTTCCTGCAGTTTTCTCTGCAGAGCCCCGGGTTAAAAATGCCAACCAAGATTATTTGTAACGGTACACAATTCTTCCTCTGGTCAGATCATAAGGAGAAAGTTCTACCATCACCCTGTCCCCGGCCAGGATGCGGATAAAATTCATCCGGATCTTTCCGGAAACATGAGCCAGCACCTTGTGCCCGTTCTGCAATTGAACGCGAAACATGGCGTTGGGCAGCGGCTCAATCACGGTACCTTCAACTTCTATGACATCCTGCTTAGCCATCCGAATCGCTTAACGCCTCCTTTACACTTGCTGCTGAGGCAACGGTGGTGAGAGTAGCCTCCAGCACCTGCCGTATTTCCTGATCGGTTACTTTCCTGCCGGTAGCAATCTTTTGCGCAATCTCCGGCACCACTTTGCCAGTATCCTCCAGGTGGCGAACATTTTTTCTTTTGGGTCGGTCCATTTTGCGTATCTGTCCGTCCACAACATAAACCATCTTCCGGTCATTTTCGCCGCCGGCCGGTCCGGTTACTATATACAGCCTGCCGGCATCCCGGCCGGCCCGGGATATGACCAGCTGACCGGGAATAAATTTATTCTCGCTCAAAGTTAACCGGCCACCTCCACCCGGACCGCCTAAAGCCTGGTTAGAATTTCCGGCTCACTTTCTGTAATGGCAATGGTGTGCTCGAAATGGGCTGAGTATTGCAGGTCATCGGTCACTACCGTCCAATTATCCGGCAAAGTGCGCACTTTGTACGTACCCATATTCACCATCGGTTCGATAGCCAGTGTCATCCCGGCCTTTAATCTGGGACCGCGCCCCGGCCGGCCGAAATTGGGTACCTGTGGTTCTTCGTGCATGCTGCTACCAATACCATGTCCTACATAATCCCTGACTACGGAAAAGCCGTGTGCCTCCACATATTTCTGGATGGCATGGGAAATATCGGTCAACCGGTTCCCTTCCACAGCCCTGGCAATGCCCTGATACAGGGACTGCTCGGTGACTTCCAGCAACCTGGAAACCTGCGGACTGACTTCACCCACCGGCAGAGTTACGGCACTATCACCAAAAAAACCATTTATTTCCGCGCCGATGTCAATACTTATAATATCACCATTCTGCAGTACCCTTAAACCAGGAATGCCATGTACTACCTGTTCATTGACCGAAGCGCAGATGGTGGCGGGATAACCGTACAATCCTTTAAACGCCGGCCGGCCGCCTTTACGCGTAATATACTCCTCGGCAATGCGGTCCAGTTCGGCGGTAGTCACACCCGGCCGCACCGCCTGCGCTATCTCAGCATGGGCCCCGGCGACAATCCGTCCGGCATCGCGCATGTAAGCCAGCTCTTTTTCAGTTTTTAATATGATCATGGTCAATCACCGGCTTACTTGATGAACCCCTGGTAGCTGCGCATCAACAGGTGAGATTCAATTTGCTTCATGGTATCCAGGGCCACCCCGACTACAATCAGCAGCGCTGTACCACCAAAATAGATGTTGGGTATCCGGGTGGCCAGCAGTACAAAGTTGGGCAGAATGGCAATCAGCGCCAGGAACAGCGCACCGGCCAGCGTCACCCGACTCATTACCCGGCTGATATACTCCGCCGTCGGACGTCCGGGACGAATACCGGGGATGAAGCCCCCGTATTTTTTGATGTTGTCGGCTATGTCCACCGGATTCATAATCACCGCGGTGTAAAAATAGGTAAAGCCGATAATCAGCAGGGCATAGATCAGCGTGTGCAGAAACGTACCCCAGCCAAAAGCCGCCAGGTACCAGTTGGCTATCTTGGAGCCGGGGAAGAACCGGGCAATCTGCTCGGGAAAAAGCAAAATAGACGAAGCAAAGATTACCGGAATCACGCCGGCCTGGTTCACTTTCAAGGGTATGTGGGTGCTCTGCCCCCCGTATACCCGCCGGCCCACCACGCGCTTGGCATACTGTACCGGGATGCGGCGCTGACCTTCCTGCACCGCCACTATACCGGCTATCACTACAGCAGCGATGATCACCAGCAGGAGCACGCTCAGAATGTTTACCGTACCAGCTCGCAAATATTCTACCAGCTGGTACAGAGCCGCCGGCACCCGGGAAACAATCCCGGCAAAGATCAGCAGTGAGATACCGTTACCAATTCCTTTTTCGGTAATTTGCTCGCCCAGCCACATCAGAAAGGCGGTACCAGCGGTGAGGGTGAGGGCTACCAGCAGGTAATGCCACACTGTAGGCTGAACCAGCGCCTGACGCAGGGCCACGCTGGTGCCAATGGCCTGGATAAAAGCCAGAACCACGGTCAGGTAGCGGGTATACTGGGTGATTTTCTTGCGCCCCTCCTCACCCTCCTTGGCCAGCCTTTCCAGGGAAGGCAGCACCACGGTGAGCAGCTGCATGATAATTGAGGCGTTGATATATGGGGTAATGCTCATGGCAAAAACCGAAAAGTTTTTGAACGAGCCGCCCGAAATGACATCGAAAAAGCCAAACAGCGTGTTGCTGGCTACCAGGTCAGCAAACACCTGCGTGTTGACACCCGGCACGGGAATGTGCGCCCCCAGGCGGAAGATAAAGAGCATACCCAGCGTGAAAAGCAACTTGCGCCGCAGTTCGTCTACTTTCCAGGCGCTCTGCAGTGTGGAAAGCATTAAATCACCTCGGCTCGGCCGCCGGCAGCCGCAATCTTTTCCGCAGCCGCCTTGCTGAAAGCATGGGCCTTGACAGTCAGAGCCACTTCAATATTACCGTCGCCCAGTATTTTTACACCGTCACCGATTTTTTTAATCACTCCGGCCTGTTTTAAAAGCTCGGGGGTTACTTCGGTACCCGCCGGAAACTTATTCAGTTTCTCCAAATTAACCGCCACAATCTCCTTTTTGAAACGGGCGTTGGTAAAACCCCGCTTGGGCATGCGGCGGTGCAGCGGCATTTGACCGCCTTCAAAGCCGGGGCGCACTCCGCCGCCGGAGCGGGCATTCTGGCCTTTCTGTCCCCGTCCGGCAGTTTTGCCCAGCCCCGAACCAATGCCCTGGCCCTTGCGGGTGGGTTTGTGGCGGGAACCCGGTGCCGGTTTTAGCTCATGCAACTTGACCATGTTAAAGCCTCCTTAGACTTGCTCAACCTTCAGCAGATGAGACACCTTGTTGACCATGCCCATGATGGTGGGAGTGTCCTCTTTGATCACAAAGCTGTTGGTCTTTCTCAGCCCCAGGGACCGCACCACCCGGCGCTGGGCCTCGGGTCGGCCGATCAGGCTGCGCACCAGGGTAATCTTGATCTTGGCCACTTTGTTCACCCCTAACCCAGGATTTCTTCCACTGTCTTGCCCCGCAGGCGGGCCACCTCTTGCGGTGTCTTCAGGCTCTTTAAGGCCACCATGGTGGCGTGAACCATGTTATTGGCATTGTTGGAACCCAGGGACTTGGTCAGGATATCGCGCACCCCGGCCAACTCCAGTATGGCCCGCACGGGACCACCGGCAATCACACCGGTACCGGGTGCGGCCGGCTTCATGAGCACCCTGCCGGCACCGAACTCGCCAATCACCTCATGGGGAATTGTTGTTCCCATCAGAGGTACAGTGATCATATTTTTCTTGGCGTCTTCCACGCCCTTGCGGATGGCCTCGGGCACCTCGCCGGCTTTACCCAATCCGGCTCCCACGTGTCCGTTGCCGTCACCCACTACGACCAGGGCGGAAAAGCTGAAGCGGCGCCCACCTTTGACCACTTTGGCCACCCGGTTAATATAGACAACCTTTTCGGTCAATTCCAGCTTACCAGTATCAATCCTGGACACTAATTTCCCTCCTTAACCAGCCGCTCTTAAAACTCCAGGCCGCCTTCCCTGGCCCCATCGGCCAGTGCCTTGACCCGGCCGTGATACAGGTATCCGGCCCGGTCGAACACTACCCTGGTAATACCTTTGGCTTTAGCCTTCTCGGCAATCAGCAGGCCTACCTGCCGGGCTGCAGCCACATTGCCGGTCTGCTCCAGTTTGCCTTTCAGTTCAGGCGAAAGGGTGGAGGCAGCAACCAGAGTGTGGCCCTGTTCATCATCGATGACCTGCGCATAGATATGGTTTAAGCTGCGAAATACGTTCAGGCGCGGGCGCTGGGCCGTACCAAAAACCTTTTTGCGCACCCGCAGCTGCCTTTTGGCCCGCTCTTTCCTGCGATCGGTTTTGCTAATCACCGCTTTTCAACTCCTTCGCCCTACTTCTTACCCTTGCCACCGGTCTTACCGGCCTTGCGGCGAATCTTCTCGCCCTCGTACTTAATGCCCTTGCCCTTGTAAGGTTCAGGCTCCCGGATGGACCTGATGTTGGCCGCTATAGCTCCCACCTGCTCCTTGTCCATGCCTTTGACTATGATTTTGGTCGGAGCGGGAACATCCAGCTCTATACCGGCCGGGGGTTCAACTTCCACCGGATGGGAGTAACCGATGCTGATGACCACCTTGCTGCCCTGCTTCTGGGCCCGGTAGCCCACACCGACCAGTTCCAGACCCTTTTCATAGCCTTTGGTCACACCCACCACCATGTTGTTGATCAGGGTCCTGGTCAGACCGTGCAGCGATTTATGCAGATTGGAATCCGAAGGACGCTTGACCAGCAGCCTTCCTTCTTCCTGTTCTATGATCATGTCGGGATGAACTTGCCGTTCCAGCTGTCCCTTGGGACCTTTGACTTTGACCAGATTGCCTTCCACAGTCACAGTCACGCCGGTAGGCAAGGCAATGGGCTGCTTACCAATTCTGGACATGCCTACACCTCCAATTGGCGCATTTTCACCATACGTAACAGATAACCTCGCCGCCCAGCCCTTGCTTGCGGGCCTGTTTGTCGGTCATGATACCGCGCGATGTGGACAGGATGGCTATTCCCAGACCGCCCAGCACCCGGGGTATATTATCCTTGCGGGCGTACACCCGGAGGCCCGGTTTGCTGATTCTTTTCACGCCGGTAATCACCCGCTCCTTGTTTGGACCATACTTCAGGTACACGCGGATAATTCCCTGCTTGCCATCGGCCACATATTCATATTCCTTGATCAAGCCCTCTTCCTTCAAAATGCCGGCTATGGCCATTTTCATTTTGGAGGCCGGTGCTTCAAACTTTTCATGGTAAACCATATTGGCATTTCTCATGCGGGTTAAAAAATCGGCAATGGGATCAGTCATGACCATGCCATAGCTACCCCCTTTCACTTTACCAGCTAGCCTTCTTAATACCGGGAATTTCTCCTTTATATGCCAGCATGCGGAAGCAAATCCGGCAGATACCAAATTTACGCATATAGGCATGCGGGCGTCCGCACAGCTTGCAGCGGTTGTGATAACGCACCTGGAATTTGGGCGGCCGCAGGTGCTTGTTAATCATGGATTTCTTGGCCACTTGTCTCCCCCCTTTGCGGCAGGCTGATTGGGAGCCATAAGCTTAGGCAGCTCTAAAGGGCATACCCAGGAGCCGCAGCAGTTCGCGGGCCTCCTCATCGGTTTTGGCCGTGGTCACAAAGATCACTTCCAGACCGCGCACCCGGTCAATTTTATCATAGTCGATTTCGGGGAAAATCAGCTGTTCTTTGATCCCCAGGGTGTAGTTGCCGCGTCCGTCAAACGATTTGGGCGATACACCCCGAAAGTCGCGCACGCGGGGCAGGGCGATGCTGACCAGCTTATCTACGAATTCGTACATGCGCTCACCACGCAGGGTTACCTTGCAGCCAATTTTCATGCCCTGACGCAGTTTGAAGGCGGCGATGGATTTTTTGGCCTTGGTCACTACCGGCTTTTGCCCGGCGATCAGGCTCAGGTCGTTCACAGCCGCATCCAGCGCCTTGCTGTTCTGGATGGCCTCACCCAGGCCGATGTTCAGCACTACCTTCTCCAGTTTGGGCACCTGCATGATGTTCTTGTAGTTGAACTTCTGCATCAGGGCAGGTACAATCTCGTTCACATACTTATCTTTTAACCTGGACATTCATTTACCTCCTCGCCTGAAAGCGCGGGTTAACTTAAAACTTCGCCACATTTCTTGCAAACGCGCACCTTTTTGCCGTCTTCCAGAAATTTTTTGGCAATGCGGGTGGGTTTGTCGCACTTGGAGCACACCAGCATGACATTGGAGCTGTGAATGGGAGCTTCCCTTTCCAGAATCCCCCCCTGCATCAGCTTCTGGTTGGGTCTGGTATGCCGCTTGATGATGTTCACGCCTTCTACTACCACCCGGCTCTTGTCCGGTTGTACTTCCAGCACTTTACCCTTCTTGCCGGCATACTTGCCGGTGATCACCAGCACTGTATCTCCCTTGCGCACGTGGACCTTGGGCACCAGTAGCACCTCCCTGTACTCAGATAACTTCGGGAGCCAGCGATACAATCTTCATAAAATCGCGTTCGCGCAGTTCCCGGGCTACCGGCCCGAAGATGCGCGTGCCGCGCGGGCTCTTGTCATCCTTGATGATAACGGCAGCATTTTCATCAAACTTGATGTAGGAACCGTCCGGACGGCGCACTTCCTTGGCCGTACGCACGATCACGCACTTCACCACATCGCCCTTCTTAACAACGCCGCCGGGTGTCGCTTCTTTCACTGAACAGATAATAATATCGCCCAGGCTGGCATAACGGCGCAGAGAGCCGCCCAGCACCTTGATGCACATCAGGCGTTTGGCGCCGGTGTTGTCAGCCGAATTGAGCATGGTCTGCACCTGAATCATGGGTTTTTCTTCCTCCTTGGCCGGCAGTTTGAAAGGCTACTACAACTGTTCGGCACGCTCCAAAATTTCCACTACCCGCCAGCGCTTATCCTTGGAAAGCGGCCTGGTTTCCATGATTTTCACCTTGTCACCAATGCGGCAGCTGTTTTGCTCGTCATGAGCCTTGAACTTCTTGGTGCGGCGCATGGTACGCTTATAAAGCGGGTGGCTGACCAGGGTTTCCACGGCCACAACCACAGTCTTATCCATTTTATCGCTGACCACACGTCCTACGCGGGTTTTGCGCAAATTACGGCCTTCCACAAATGGACCCCCTTTATTGGCAATTACTAGGCTCGATTAATCCCCAGCTCGCGCTCCCGCTGTACGGTCTTCAGCCGGGCAATGGAACGGCGAACTTCACGGATGCGCATGGGGTTTTCCAGCTGACCGGTCACCATCTGGAAGCGCAACTTGAAAAGTTCGTCCTTGGACTCATCCAGTTTCTTGGCCAGTTCGGCATCGGTCATTTGTCTGAGCTCCTTCAATAATTCTCTAGACTTCACTTGCCTCACCTACTTCCCCGCGCTTCACAAACTTGGTCTTGATTGGCAACTTGTGAGACGCCAGGCGCATGGCTTCCTTGGCCACTTCTTCCGAAACACCGGCCAGTTCGAACATCACCCGGCCCGGCTTAACTGCCGCCACCCAGTATTCCGGCGCCCCTTTACCGCTGCCCATACGGGTTTCAGCGGGCTTTTGCGTAATCGGTCGATCCGGGAAAATGCGAATCCACACTTTGCCGCCCCGTTTGATGTAACGGGTCATAGCAATACGGGCTGCTTCAATCTGCCTGCTGGTAATCCAGGCGGGCTCAAGAGCCACCAGGCCATAGTCGCCAAAATGCACTTCCTTGCCACCCTTGGCCTTTCCGGCGAGGCCGGGGCGGTGCTGCTTGCGGTATTTAACCCTTTTTGGTATGAGCATTGAGCCTATTCGCCTCCTTGACCGGCAGCGGACTTGGCTTCCGGCAGTACTTCTCCTTTGTAAATCCATACTTTGATGCCAATCTTGCCGTATGTGGTATCGGCTTCGGCAAAACCGTAATCAATATCGGCCCGCAGAGTATGCAGGGGCACTTTGCCCTCACTGTACCATTCGGTACGGGCGATTTCCGCGCCGGCCAGACGTCCGCTCACCGATATCTTGATGCCTTTGCCGCCCATCTTCAGGCAACGCTGTACCACCTGCTTCATGGCCCGGCGAAAAGCCACCCGCTTCTCAATCTGAGCGGCCACGTTTTCCGCCACCAGTTGAGCATCCACCTCGGGCACTTTCACTTCAGCAATATTGATGTGCACCTGCTTGCCGGTCAGCTTTTCCAGCTCTTTGCGCAGCGCTTCCACTTCGGCCCCGCCGCGTCCGATCACAATACCCGGACGGGCCGTGTGAATGGTTACCTTCACCCGGTTGGCCGCCCGTTCAATTACCACGCGGGAAATACCGGCTGCGTAGAGCTTCTTTTTGATGTACTTGCGGATTTTATTGTCTTCCACCAGCAGGTTGGAAAAATCCTTCTTGCCGGCAAACCATTTGGCATCCCAATCCTTGATAATACCGATACGCAGTCCTTTCGGACTTACCTTCTGACCCACGCTAGCCCTCCTTTATTTCTCGGGTTTTTCCCTGACCACCACGGTGATATGGCTGGTCCTCTTGCGCAGGATATCAGCCCTGCCCATAGCTCTGGCCTGGTAGCGTTTGATGGTCGGGCCTTCGTCCACATAACAGGCAGCGATATACAGATTATCCTTGTTCATTTCATGATTGTTTTCGGCATTGGCCGCCGCCGATTTCACCACTTTGGTAATCATGGCGGAAGCCTTTTTGGGCGTATAGCGCAGTATGGCCAGCGCTTCCCGCACGCTTTTCCCCCGGATCAGGTCGATAACCTGCCGCGCCTTGCGCGGGGAAATGCGTAAATACCGGGCAATAGCTCTGGCTTCGGTTGCTTGTGCCATTGTAACGTTTACCCCCTTACCCGGTGGTTATTTCAGAGCCGTAGATCTCTCGGTGTGCGCCCCGTGACCGCGGAACATCCTGGTGGGAGCAAACTCACCCAGTTTGTGCCCCACCATGTCCTCGGTGATATACACGGGCACATGTTTACGTCCGTCGTGCACGGCAATGGTGTGTCCGATCATGTCGGGGAATATGGTGGACCGGCGCGACCAGGTTTTAATCACTTTTTTCTCGCCGGACTGATTCATGGCTCTGATCTTCTTGAGCAGTTTTTCTTCACAGTACGGCCCTTTCTTTAAAGAACGGCCCATATGCTAGCCTCCCTTCCCTACTGGTACCGCCGCTTGACTATCAGGCGATCGCTGGGTTTCTTCTTGCGTGTGCGTGCTCCCAGGGCCGGCTTGCCCCACGGTGTAACCGGGTTGCGACCGATGGGTGAACGGCCTTCCCCGCCGCCGTGCGGGTGATCCACCGGGTTCATGACCACGCCGCGCACAGTAGGTCTGCGGCCCAGCCAGCGGTTACGTCCGGCCTTGCCAATGGTAATGTTTTCATGGTCAATGTTACCCACCTGACCAATGGTAGCCCGGCATTCCTGCAGTACCAACCTCATTTCTCCAGAGGGCATGCGAATGTGGGCGTATTTGCCTTCCTTGGCCATGAGCTGGGCTGCGGCACCGGCCGAGCGGACCAGCTTGCCGCCACCTCTGGGGTACAATTCAATATTGTGGATCATGGTACCCAGAGGGATGTTGCGCAGCGGCAGGCAGTTGCCCACCTTGATATCAGCATCGGGACCGGAAACCACGGTCATACCCACCTGCAGGCCGTGCGGGGCAATAATGTAACGTTTTTCGCCATCCGCGTAGTGCAGCAGAGCAATGCGGGCCGAGCGGTTGGGATCGTATTCTATGGTAGCGACTTTGGCCGGAATGCCGTCCTTGTCGCGCTTGAAATCAATCAAGCGGTACATGCGTTTGGCTCCGCCACCCCGGTGGCGCACCGTAATGCGGCCCTGATTGTTGCGACCGCCGGTTTTCTTCAGGGGCCGCAGCAAGGACTTTTCCGGTTTGTCGGTGGTGATCTCCTCAAAGGTGGAAACCGTGACAAAGCGGCGGCCCGGAGATGTCGGTTTGTATGATTTAACAGGCACCTTAACTTCCCTCCTCATGCAACCCGCCGAAAAGCGGGCTTGGCAGGCGCTATCCGCTAAACGCCCTCAAACAGGTTGATTTTGCCTTCTTTCAGCTTGACAATGGCCTTCTTATAGTCCGAGGTCCGGCCGACTATGTTGCGCACCCTTTTCAGGCGGCCTTTGTAGCGCATGGTGTAAACCTTATCCACCTTGACCTTGAACAGATCTTCCACGGCTCTTTTTATCTCGGTCTTGTTGGCGTTGAGGTCAACAATAAAAGTATACTTGTTCTCCTCCAGCAACTTCATGCTTTTTTCCGTAACCACCGGACGCTTCAAAATATCGCGCGGGTCTTTCACTGCGCCAGCACCTCCTCCACCCTGGACACAGCATCCCTGGTCATCACCAGTGTACCGTGCTTGAGAATGTCATACACATTGATATTGTTGGTGGGAACCGGTTTGACACCTGGAATGTTGCGGGCGGATTTAAAAACATTCTCGTCCGGACCGGCAGTGACCACCAGGGCCTTTTGCGCCACATCCACCTGCAGATTGTTCAGCACTTTAACCATATCCTTGGTTTTGGGCTGCGCAAAACTCAGCTGGTCCAGAACTATAATCCTCCCGCTGGCGGCTTTATCGGACAGAGCGCAGCGTATAGCCAGCCGCCGCTCCTTCTTGTTGATCTTAACCCGGTAGCTGCGGGGATGCGGACCGAAAACCGTACCACCACCGCGCCAAATGGGCGAGCGAATGCTGCCGTGCCGGGCCCGGCCAGTACCTTTCTGCCGCCAGGGCTTGCGGCCACCGCCCCGCACTTCACCGCGCGTCTTGGTATCATGCGTACCCTGACGCTGAGCGGCCAGATAGGCGATCACAGCCTGGTGCACAACATGCTCATTCATGGGAACACCGAATACCCGATCGCTAAGTTCTATCTCTCCTACCTGTTGGCCGCTCATATTGTACACTGCAACTTTCGGCATAAAGACTTCCTCCTTTAACCACCGCCACAATTACTGCCTGGCTTTGACGCTGTCTTTGATTATGAGCAGACCACCGCGCACACCCGGCACGCTGCCCTTGATGGCCAGCAAATTGCGCTCCGGATCCACCTTGACCACTTCCAGGTTCTGCACAGTTACTCTCTCCACGCCGTAATGACCCGGCAGCCGGCGGCCTTTGAAAACACGGGCCGGACCTTTGGCGCCCAGGGAACCGGGACGCCGGTGATATTTGGAGCCGTGGGCCATGGGTCCCCGGTGAAAGCCGTGACGTTTAATCCCGCCGGCAAACCCGCGGCCTCTGCTGATACCCACCACATCCACTTTATCGCCGGGAGCGAATATATCCACCTTGATTTGCTGTCCTACTTCATAACCCGATACGTCGTCCAGGCGCAGTTCCCGCAAGTAACGCACAGGTTTGATATTGGCCCTGTTGAAATGGCCTTTCAGCGGTTTGTTCACCAGGCGCTCCTTCTTTTCACCAAAACCAACCTGAACGGCACTGTAGCCGTCGGTTTCCGGCAGCTTCTTCTGCACTACCACGCAGGGGCCGGCCTGAATAACCGTTACCGGTACAGCCGTACCGTCTTCCTTGAAAATCTGCGTCATGCCTGCTTTAATACCCAGTATACCTTTTTTCATCGTCTTAGCTCGCACCTCCATTGCCGGACCAACCAGCAGCGGTTTGCCCCCTGCGGACAAACGTGCTCTCCAGCTTTCAGCTAACGATTAACAATTCTTTGCGGATATAGTTACAGTTTTATTTCAATATCCACGCCTGCCGGCAAATCCAGGCGCATCAGGGCATCCACTGTCTTGGGCGTGGGCTCCAGAATATCAATCAAGCGCTTGTGCGTGCGCATTTCAAACTGTTCCCGCGAATCCTTGTTCACGTGGGGGGAACGCAGGATGGTGTAAATATTTTTCTCTGTGGGGAGCGGTATGGGACCGGCCACATGGGCACCTGTCCGCTTGGCAGTTTCCACAATTTTCTGCGCCGATTGATCCAGCACTTTATGATCATAGGCTTTCAGCCGGATCCGTATCTTTTGTTTCTTCACAGACTGACCTCCTTTCAGTCGGCATCAGCCCGGATGGTCATGTTTGCGGGCTTTTGCATCTTTAAGCCGAGTAAAACCATCCGGGACGGCCGCAGCGCGCCCGCCCGGACAGTCCCTCTCTGGCCCCGGCCAGGCAATTAGGCTGCTTTATTCAATAACCGAGGTGACCACGCCGGCGCCTACAGTGCGGCCGCCTTCCCGAATGGCAAAGCGCAGCCCTTCTTCAATGGCAATGGGGGTGATCAGCTTGATCTCCAGGTTGACGTTGTCACCGGGCATGACCATTTCCACGCCTTCCGGCAGTTGAATGGTGCCGGTCACGTCGGTGGTGCGGAAGTAGAACTGCGGACGGTATCCGTTGAAGAACGGGGTGTGCCGGCCGCCCTCTTCCTTGGTCAGGACGTATACTTCAGCCATAAAGTGGGTGTGCGGCTTGATGCTGCCCGGCTTGGCCAGCACCTGGCCCCGCTCCACTTCTTTCTTGTCGATACCCCGCAGCAGGCAGCCCACGTTGTCGCCGGCCTGCCCCTGATCCAGAATCTTGCGGAACATTTCTACTCCGGTGACCACGGTCTTGCGCGGTTTGTCGGCCAGACCCACTATCTCCACTTCTTCGCCCACTTTGATGGCGCCCCGCTCAATCCGCCCGGTGACCACCGTGCCCCGGCCGGTAATGGAGAATACGTCTTCAATGGGCATCAGGAAGGGTTTGTCTACGTCCCGCTGCGGTGTGGGCACATAGCTGTCCACGGCGTCCATCAGTTCCCAGATGGTCTTGCACCATTCGCATTCCCGCTTGCCGCAGCCGCATTCCAGGGCCTTTAAGGCCGAACCAGTGATGATGGGAATTTCATCACCCGGAAATTCGTAGGCCGACAGCAGTTCCCGCACTTCCATGTCCACCAGTTCCAACAGTTCGGGGTCATCCACCATGTCGGCTTTGTTCAGGTATACCACAATGTAGGGCACGCCCACCTGACGGGCCAGCAGAATGTGCTCCCGGGTCTGCGGCATGGGACCGTCGGCGGCCGATACTACTAAAATGGCGCCGTCCATCTGGGCTGCACCGGTAATCATGTTCTTGACGTAGTCGGCGTGACCCGGGCAGTCCACGTGGGCGTAGTGCCGGGTTTCGGTTTCGTATTCCACGTGGGCGGTGTTGATGGTGATGCCCCGCTCCCGCTCTTCCGGAGCGTTGTCGATTTCGTCGTAACGCTTGACCTGGGCTTTGCCCACGGTGGCCAGCACGGTGGTGATGGCTGCCGTCAGGGTGGTCTTGCCGTGGTCGACGTGTCCAATGGTTCCAATGTTGACGTGCGGTTTGGTCCGCTCAAATTTCGCTTTGGCCATTTGTTTCTCCTCCTTGAAGATAATTAACCGTTGCGACGGGCGATGATGTTTTCCGCAATGCTAGCCGGCACTTCGGCATAATGGCTGAACTGCATGGTGTATGTGCCCCGCCCCTGGGTGCGCGAACGCAACTCGGTGGCATACCCGAACATCTCGGCCAGCGGCACTTTGGCGTGGATAACCTGGGCATTGCCCCGCGGTTCCATTTCTTCGATGTGGCCGCGGCGGGAGTTAAGATCACCAATCACATCGCCCATATATTCGTCCTGCACCACTACCTCCACGTTCATGATGGGTTCCAGCAGTACAGGTTTGGCTTTAACAGCGGCATTTTTAAATCCTATGGAACCGGCAATCTTGAAGGCCATTTCCGAGGAGTCCACCTCGTGGTAGGAACCGTCCACCAGCGCCACCCGCACATCAATCAGCGGGTAACCGGCCAGCACACCGTTCTCCATGGCTTCGCGCACACCGGCCTCAACAGCCGGTATATATTCTTTGGGCACGACGCCCCCCACAATCTTATTTACAAACTCCAGGCCCGTACCCGGTTCGGCCGGCTCCACTTCCAGCAGCACATGCCCGTACTGGCCGCGGCCGCCCGTCTGGCGAACGAACTTGCCCTCGGCCCGCACTTTCTGGCGGATAGTCTCCCGGTAGGCCACCTGCGGACGACCCACATGGGCCTGCACCTTAAACTCCCGCAGCAGGCGATCGACAATAATCTCCAGGTGCAATTCGCCCATGCCGGAAATAATGGTCTGGCCGGTCTCCGGATCCGTGTGCATACGGAAAGTGGGATCTTCCTCGGCCAGCTTGGCCAGAGCGACCCCCATTTTATCCTGGTCAGCCTTGGTCTGGGGCTCGATGGCCACGTCAATCACCGGCTCGGGAAAATCCATGGCCTCCAGAACTATGGGCGTTCTGTCATCACACAGCGTGTCGCCTGTGGTGGTATCTTTCAGCCCCACAGCCGCCACGATATCTCCGGCAAATATTTCACCAATTTCCTCGCGGTGGTTGGCATGCATCAGCAAAAGGCGTCCTATGCGCTCCCGCTTGTTCTTGGTGGAGTTGTAAATATAGGAGCCCGATTTGAGCATGCCCGAGTATACCCGGAAGAAGGTCAGTTTGCCCACATAGGGGTCGGTCATTATCTTGAAAGCCAGTGCCGCAAAGGGCTGATCATCGGCCGCCAACCGCGTATCTTCGGCGCCGTTTTCCGGATTCACGCCCTGTACGGGAGGGATATCCACCGGCGACGGCAGATAATCTACAATGGCATCCAGTAGCGGTTGCACACCCTTATTCTTAAAGGAAGAACCGCAGAGCACCGGAATTATCCGGACCTGGATGGTTCCCAGTCGGATGGCCCGCTTGATTTCCTCCTCGGTGAGCACTTCCCCTTCCAGGTATTTCTCCATTAAGACTTCGTCCAGTTCGGCCACACTCTCCAGCAGCTTCTCCCGGTATTCGGCCACCAGGTCCTGCATCCCGGCAGGGATTTCGGTTTCCTGGCTCTGGGTGCCCAGGTCGTCAACATAGATAATAGCTTTGTTTCTGACCAGATCCACTACGCCGCGAAAGCCATCCTCGGCCCCGATGGGCAGTTGCACGGCCACCGGGTTGGCTCCCAGGCGCTCGCGGATCATTTTCAGGCCCCGGAAGAAATCCGCCCCAATGCGGTCCATTTTGTTGATGTAAGCTATCCGGGGAACGCCGTACTTGTCCGCCTGCCGCCACACTGTCTCGGACTGCGGTTCCACCCCACCCACAGAACAAAACACAGCTACTGCGCCATCCAGCACGCGCAGCGAGCGTTCCACTTCCACCGTAAAGTCCACATGGCCTGGTGTGTCAATAATATTGATGCGGTGGTCACGCCAAAAACAGGTGGTGGCAGCGGAGGTAATCGTAATCCCCCGCTCCTGCTCCTGCACCATCCAGTCCATGGTGGCGGCGCCATCATGGACCTCCCCCATTCTATGCACTCTACCAGTATAGAAGAGAATTCGCTCGGTGGTGGTAGTCTTGCCGGCATCTATGTGAGCCATGATCCCAATATTGCGCGTCTTTTCCAGCGGATATTGCCGTGCCACTCAAGACTACCTCCTTTACCATCTGTAGTGCGCAAACGCCTTGTTAGCCTCCGCCATTTTATGAGTATCTTCCTTTTTCTTCACTGAAGCACCGGTATTGTTGGCCGCATCCATAATTTCGGCGGCCAGTTTTTCCTGCATGCTCTTGCCGGCTCTGGCCCGGGCATAGTTGGTAATCCAGCGGATTCCCAGTGTTTGCCGGCGCTCGGCCCGCACCTCCACCGGCACCTGATAGTTGGCGCCACCCACCCGGCGGGCCTTCACTTCCAGTACCGGCATGACATTTTTCATGGCCTGCTCAAAGACTTCCAGCGGATCCTTGCCGGTTTTCTCCCGGATAATATCGAAAGCGCCGTAACAAATGCGCTCAGCCACGCTCTTTTTGCCCTGCAGCATCACCTGGTTGATCAGCTTGGTGACCACTTTGTTATGATAAACCGGATCCGGCGGAACATCGCGTTTGACCGTATTGCCTCTTCTCGGCATACCTTAACTGTCCCCCCTTTGCCTTAAGGATATGCTTTTATATAAAACGAAAAACCCACTAACCCAAGCCTACTTCTTGGGACGCTTGGTACCATACTTGGAACGACCCCGGTTGCGGTTCTGTACCCCGGCGGCATCCAGAGCTCCCCGCACAATGTGATATCTCACACCGGGCAGGTCCTTGACCCGGCCACCGCGCACTAAAACCACCGAGTGCTCTTGCAGGTTGTGGCCGATACCCGGAATGTAAGCAGTTACTTCCACACCATTGGTCAGGCGCACCCTGGCCACCTTGCGCAGGGCGGAATTGGGTTTTTTCGGCGTGGTGGTATAAACCCTGGTGCAGACACCGCGCTTTTGCGGGCACTCTTTCAAGGCAGGAGAGGAGGACTTATCCGGTAATACCTCTCTACCCTTGCGGATCAGCTGGCTGATTGTCGGCATGCACATACACCTCCTTCCCGAAAGCACCTTGAAAAATCATACAGAGCCCCGCAGGCCAGTAAAAAGCCTGCGGGGTAAAAGCTATTCCTGCAAAACAGCTGCGGCGGCACAATTTACCTCAATGCCACATGTCTTGCCCAGCTCGCTCATTTGCTCCACCCAGACAACCTCCACCCGGTTACTCCGGCAGAGCTCGGCAATGGGCCCGGTAACATGCTTTTCCGCATCCCGTGCCAAATATACCACTTTGACCTGACCTTTTTGCAGGGCCCTGGTGGTTTGTCTGGCCCCTACCGCTCTGCGCCGGGCCTGCAACAGCCGCTCCATGGGCAACTGTCCTCACCCCCACTTGACCAGACACTTCTATATATTAACACCGAAAGTGCCTCCCTGTCAACAAATTGCTGGCTCAGTTAACCGCCGTATCTTCATCCAGTTCCAGCACTTCCACATTGCGATAGCGGCTCATTCCGGTGCCGGCCGGCACCAGTTTGCCGATAATCACGTTTTCCTTCAGTCCCAGCAGCGGATCCAGCTTGCCCTTGATGGCCGCCTCGGTGAGCACCCGGGTGGTTTCCTGGAAGGAAGCAGCCGACAGGAAAGAGTCGGTGGCCAGCGAAGCCTTGGTGATGCCCAGCAGCACCGGGGTGGCTCTGGCCGGCTCGCCGCCTTCCGCCACCACCCGGGCGTTTTCCTCTTCGAATTCAAACTGATCCACCAGACCGCCCGGCAAGAGATCGGTATCCCCGGCATCATCCACTTTCACTTTGCGCAGCATCTGCCGGATCATCACTTCAATATGCTTGTCGTTGATCTCCACACCCTGCAGGCGGTATACCCGCTGCACCTCCTGAAGCAGGTAAACCTGGACCGCGGTCGGTCCTTTGATCTTGAGCAGGTCGTGGGGGTTGACCGAGCCCTCGGTCAGTTCGTCGCCCGGCTGCACATAGGCGCCGTCGCTCACTTTGATGCGCGCGCCGTAAGGCACATTGTAAATGCGCTTGTCACCATCATCGGCCGAAATTTCAATTTCCCGCTTGCCTTTCACTTCCCGGATCTCCACCCGGCCGCCGATTTCGGTCACCAGGGCCTGCCCCTTGGGACGGCGGGCCTCAAACAGTTCCTCCACCCGCGGCAGGCCCTGGGTGATGTCGTCACCGGCCACGCCGCCGGTATGGAAGGTGCGCATGGTCAGCTGGGTTCCCGGCTCGCCAATACTCTGGGCGGCAATAATGCCCACCGCCTCACCGATGTCCACCATACCCCCGGTAGCCAGGTTACGGCCGTAACACTTGCGACAGACCCCGAAGCGAGAACGGCAGGTAAGCACGGAACGGATTTTCACCTTTTTGACGCCCGCCGCAATAATTTGTTCGGCCTGCTCCTGATCGATCATTTGATCGCGCCGCACTACAATCTCGCCGGTTTCCGGCAGTACCACATCCTCGGCCGCCACCCGACCAGCGATGCGATCCTGGAGCTTTTCAATCACCTCATTGCCGTCCTTGACTTCTTCCACGTAGATACCGGTCTGATACACCACGGTTATCTTATCCAGACCGGCTCCCTGCAGGCGCCGCACCAGCTCCCAGGTCACCGTCTCGCCAGCTTGAGCCGCAACCTCACCACTGCCCGGCAAAGTCACATCGCCGGCCAGCACCATTTCCGGCCAGGGCTCTACAACCGCCAGCTCGGCCAGCACCACTTCTTCGGGTTTCTGACAGTCTTCCTCGCGGACAATCACATCCTGCGCCACGTCCACCAGGCGGCGGGTCAGATAACCCGAGTCAGCCGTGCGCAAAGCGGTGTCAGCCAGACCTTTGCGCGCACCGTGGGTGGAGATAAAGTACTCCAATACAGTCAAACCTTCCCGGAAACTGGCCCGGATGGGCAGGTCGATGATCCGGCCGGAAGGGTCGGCCATCAGGCCGCGCATGCCGGCCAGCTGGCGGATCTGCTGGATGTTACCCCGCGCCCCGGAGGTGGCCATCATGTACACCGGGTTGAAGCGATCCAGCGTATTCATCAGCGCCCTGGTCACCCGGTCGGTGGCTTTGTTCCAAAGCTCGATTACCTTGCGATAACGCTCGTCATTGGTAATCAAACCGCGCCGGTACTGTTTTTCCACCTTCTCCACTTCCTGGTCGGTTTCGGCCAGGATATGCTTTTTCTCTTCCGGGATGGTGATATCGGAAACCGCTATGGTCACACCGGCCCGGGTAGCATATTTAAAGCCTATTTTCTTCAATCCGTCGAGCAGTTCGCCGGTAGCGGCAAAACCCAGCTTGCGGTAGCATTCGTCCACAATGCGGCTGAGTTCTTTTTTGTCGGCTACCCGGTTATAATAGCGCAGCTCAACGGGCAGCACCTCGTTAAACATCAAGCGTCCCACAGTGGTTTCCAGTCGCTGTCCTTCGTAACGCACACTGATGCGGGCGTGCAGGCTGATCACGCCTTCTTCATAGGCCATTACTGCTTCGTTGGCATCTACAAAGACCTTGCCCTCGCCCTTATCCCCCGGGCGTTCCATGGTCAGGTAGTAGCAGCCCAGCACCATATCCTGGGTAGGAATGGCCACCGGGCGTCCGTCTTTGGGGTTGAGAATATTGTGCGCCGAAAGCATTAAAAGGCGTGCCTCGGCCTGCGCTTCCGCCGAAAGCGGGACGTGAACGGCCATCTGGTCACCGTCGAAGTCGGCGTTGTAGGCCGTGCAAACCATGGGGTGAATCTGGATGGCCCGTCCCTCCACCAGCACGGGCTCAAAAGCCTGAATGCCCAGGCGGTGCAGGGTGGGAGCACGGTTTAAAAGGACCGGATGTTCCCGGATCACTTCTTCCAGCACATCCCAAACCTCGGGCTTGACCCGCTCCACCATGCGCTTGGCGCTCTTAATGTTATGGGCCAGGCCATCGTTGACCAGTTTTTTCATCACAAAGGGCTTGAAAAGCTCCAGCGCCATTTCCTTGGGCAGGCCGCACTGGTGCAGCTGCAGGGTGGGGCCCACCACAATCACCGAACGGCCCGAATAATCCACCCGCTTGCCCAGCAGGTTCTGCCGAAAACGCCCCTGCTTGCCCTTGAGCATATCGGACAGGCTTTTCAGCGGCCGGTTGCCGGGACCGGTGACCGGCCGGCCTCGCCGCCCGTTGTCAATCAGAGCGTCCACAGCCTCCTGCAGCATGCGTTTTTCATTGCGCACAATAATGTCGGGAGCACCCAGATCCAGCAGGCGCTTTAAGCGATTGTTCCGGTTAATCACCCGCCGGTAGAGGTCGTTCAAGTCCGAGGTGGCAAAGCGGCCACCATCCAGCTGCACCATGGGACGCAGTTCCGGGGGAATGACCGGAATGACATCCATGATCATCCACTCCGGCCGGTTACCCGACTTGCGGAAGGCCTCCACTACCTCCAGGCGGCGAATGGCCCGGATGCGCCGCTGTCCGCTGGCCTCCCGGAGCTCGGCACGCAGCTCCTTGCTCAGCTGGTCCAAATCGATTTCCTGCAACAGCTCTTTTATGGCTTCCGCGCCCATGCCCGCTTTGAAAGCACCCGGTCCGTACTTCTCGCGGTAATCCCGGTATTCGGTCTCGGTGAGCAGCTGTTTTTTCAGCAGTCCGGTTTCGCCGCCATCAATCACTATATAAGAAACAAAATACAGCACCTTTTCCAGGGCCCGGGGCGACATATCCAGCAACAGCCCCATCCGGCTGGGAATACCTTTAAAATACCAGATGTGCGACACCGGAGCGGCCAGTTCGATATGACCCAACCTCTCCCGGCGCACTTTGGAACGGGTGACTTCCACGCCGCAGCGGTCGCAGACCACACCTTTATAGCGCACCCGCTTATACTTGCCACAGTGGCATTCCCAGTCCCGGGTCGGACCAAAAATCCGTTCACAGAACAATCCATCCCGCTCTGGTTTCAGCGTCCGGTAATTGATGGTTTCTGGTTTTTTCACCTCGCCGCTCGACCAGGCGCGAATCTGATCGGGCGAAGCCAGCCCAATCCGGATGCGGTCAAAATTGTTCAGGTCCAGCAAATAGCTCGCCCCCTTCGTGGCTTAACGGCTTACAGCAGATCGCCGTCCAGTTTGTCCAGATCCAGGTCGTCCAGAATTTCTTCCGGCAGCTCATCCGGCAATTCCAGTTCGTCCAGCTCGTCCCGCTCTTCCCCCAGTTCGGGCTCGTAGTCCTCGTCCCGCCGGCCGGGCAGGCGGTCATCATGCAGATCTATGGGCAGGTCCTTGATTTCACCGATGTCATCATCTATTTCCTTAATCTCAATCTCCTGGTCATCCTCGGACAGCACCTTCACGTCCAGCCCCAGGCTCTGCAGTTCCTTGATCAGAACCTTGAAGGATTCGGGTACGCCGGGCTCGGGTACATTCTCCCCTTTGACAATAGCCTCGTAGGTTTTCACCCGACCCACCACATCGTCCGATTTGACCGTGAGAATCTCCTGCAGAGTGTAGGCAGCCCCGTAGGCTTCCAGAGCCCATACCTCCATTTCCCCAAACCGCTGTCCACCAAACTGGGCCTTGCCGCCCAGCGGCTGCTGGGTCACCAGCGAGTAGGGACCGGTGGAACGGGCGTGAATCTTGTCGTCCACCAGGTGGGCCAGCTTGAGCATATACACGTAACCCACGGTAATGGGGTTGTCAAAAGGTTGCCCGGTCCGGCCGTCGTACAGGGTAATCTTGCCGTTTTCCGGCAGTCCGGCCTGGCGCAGGGCGCCAACTATGTCTTCCTCACTGGCCCCGTTAAAGACCGGGGTAGCCACATGCATGCCCAGGGCTTTCACCGCCCAGCCCAGGTGCGTCTCCAGCACCTGCCCGATGTTCATCCGGGACGGCACCCCCAGAGGGTTCAAAACAATCTCTATGGGCGTACCGTCGGGCAGGAAGGGCATATCTTCTTCGGGCAGAATCCGGGCCACTACGCCCTTGTTGCCGTGCCGCCCGGCCATTTTGTCCCCTTCGGAGATTTTGCGCTTCTGGGCAATGTAACAGCGCACCAGCTGGTTCACCCCGGGCGGCAGCTCGTCGCCGTTCTCCCGGGAAAACACCTTGACGTCCACTACCTTGCCCGATTCGCCGTGCGGTACGCGCAGCGAGGTATCGCGCACCTCACGGGCCTTTTCGCCAAAAATGGCCCGCAAAAGCCTCTCCTCGGCCGTCAGTTCAGTCTCGCCCTTGGGCGTCACCTTGCCCACCAGAATATCGCCCGGCCGCACCTCGGCCCCAATGCGAATAATCCCGCGATCATCCAGGTCTTTTAAGATGTCTTCGCCCACATTGGGGATGTCCCGGGTGATTTCTTCCGGTCCCAGCTTGGTATCCCGGGCGTCACATTCATATTCCTCAATGTGGATGGAGGTGTAATAATCCTCCTTGACCAGCTTTTCGCTGATCAAGATAGCGTCCTCATAGTTGTAGCCCTCCCAGGGCATAAAGGCCACCAGCACATTGCGGCCCAGCGCCAGCTCGCCGTGGTCGGTAGCCGGCCCGTCGGCAATTACCTGACCGGCTTCCACCCGCTCTCCCTGGCGAATAATGGGCTTTTGATTTATGCAGGTGCCCTGGTTGGAGCGCTTGAATTTGAGCAGTTTGTACGTGTCCAGCTTGCCATCGTCCGTGCGAATGACTATCTCATTGGCCGTTACCTTTTCCACCACACCGGCCTGGCGAGCCAGCACTACCACACCAGAATCGCGCGCGGCCTTGTATTCAATGCCGGTACCCACCAGCGGCGCATCGGTGCGCAACAGCGGCACGGCCTGGCGCTGCATGTTAGCACCCATCAGTGCCCGGTTGGCGTCGTCGTGCTCCAGAAAGGGAATTAAGGCCGTAGCAATACTGAACACCTGCCGGGGGGAAACGTCCATATAATCCACCCGGTCGGGCGGCACCACCACGATTTCCGGTTGCCGGGCGTTGACCTTATCGCCCAGAAAATAGCCGTTCTCATCCAGCGGCGCGTTAGCCTGGGCAATTACCTTGCCCTCCTCTTCGTCAGCCGTCAGATAAACGATTTCATCGGTTACCCGTTTGTTTTCCTTGTCTACCTTGCGATAGGGGGTCTCTATAAAACCGAACTGGTTGATGCGAGCATAGGTACTCAGCGAGCCGATCAGACCGATGTTGGGACCTTCCGGCGTCTCAATGGGACACATCCGGCCATAGTGGGAGTGGTGCACGTCACGCACCTCAAAGCCGGCCCTTTCCCTGGACAGGCCGCCCGGTCCCAGCGCCGACAGGCGGCGCTTGTGTGTCAGTTCCGCCAGCGGGTTGGTTTGGTCCATGAACTGAGAGAGCTGGCTGGAACCAAAGAACTCCTTGATCGCCGCCACCACCGGGCGGATATTGATCAGCACCTGGGGCGTGGTGGCCTCCACGTCCTGAATGGTCATGCGTTCGCGCACCACCCGCTCCATGCGAGCCAGGCCGATCCGGAACTGGTTCTGCAGCAGTTCACCTACAGAACGCAACCGGCGGTTGCCCAGGTGATCGATGTCGTCCACCTGGCCCTGGCCTTCCATCAAACCCAGCAGGTAGCGTATAGTGGCGAAAATATCCTCCCGGGTGAGCTCGCGAATGAATTCCCTTCTTACCGGCACATATTCTTTCAAGTAAGGGTCATATTCCTTTTCCCCGTCCATCCCTTCAGGGTAACGGTAAAGAACACCATGTTTTAGCTTTTTCCAGATTTTATATCTACCGACATGCGCCAGATCATAGCGGCGGGGATCGAAAAACAGCCCTTCCAGCAGCAGGCGGGCGCTTTCCACCGTGGGTGGTTCGCCTGGGCGCAGCCTCTTGTAAATTTCCACCAGTGCTTCTTCTTCCGAGTCGGTGTTGTCCCGGGTGAGTGTCTCCTGAATGTGTTTGTTTTCGCCGAACAGTTCGGCAATCATGGCATTATTGGGGTAACCCAGGGCACGGATCAGCACCGTAACGGGTATTTTACGGGTACGGTCAATGCGAACAAAAACGTGGTCGTTAACATCGGTCTCAAATTCCAGCCAGGCCCCCCGGTTGGGTATCACCGTGGCTGTATAAAGCTTTTTGCCGCTGGTGTCCACATTCTCCCCGAAATATACCCCGGGGGAGCGCACCAGCTGGCTGACAATCACCCGCTCGGCACCATTGATGATAAAGGTGCCTTTGTCGGTCATCAGCGGGAAATCGCCCATAAAGACGTCCTGCTCTTTAATTTCACCTGTCTCGGTGTTGATCAACCGCACCTTGACCTTGAGCGGTGCGGCGTAGGTAACATCACGCTCCTTGGCATCCTCCACCGTATACTTGGGCTCGCCCAGGTGGTAATCCAGAAACTCCAGCACCAGGTTGCCGGTGAAGTCCTGAATGGGAGAAATATCGCGAAAGACTTCCCGCAGGCCTTCGCGCAGAAACCACTCATAAGAGTTTTTCTGAATTTCAATCAGGTTGGGTAAATCCAGAACCTCCCGCAGCTTGCCAAAACTGTAGCGAGTTCTGGTACCTACCTTTTCGGCGTGCATTGCTCGCACCACACCCCCCAATAATATTGGAAACAACGAAAAGCAAGGCACCTTGCCCGGGTAAAACCAGGGTGGCCTCGCTCTGCTGCCATTTTGATGCATCCGGAATATTATTTCCCAAAAACAATCACCACAAACATAAATTCAGCAATTATCTATGGCCGGTGCCTGATAGGTAAACACCTTTATCTGGTAAAGACCTTAAATGACATTTTAAAATGATAGCATATTCTGATGGGTTTGTCAATGTTCGCTCCAATCCCGGTCCAGCCACCGGCCGCGCCAGCAGAGCCGGTGTAAAAACACGAGGAAGGCGTCGTCCCGGCGACACCTTCCCCCGTCTTTGGACCGAAATATGATTGCCCCGCAGGCGGTTACTTGATTTCCACTGTAGCGCCCTGCTCTTCCAGTTTGGCCTTGATGGCCTGGGCTTCTTCCTTGCTGACCTTTTCCTTGACCGGCTTGGGAGCGCCGTCCACCAGATCCTTGGCTTCCTTCAGGCCCAATCCGGTAAGCTCGCGCACCACCTTGATCACGTTGATCTTCTTGTCGCCGGCAGCAGCCAGAATGACATCAAACTCGGTCTGTTCCTCTTCTTCCTGAACCGGAGCGGCAGCAGCGGCGGCAGGCATGGCGGCAACCGCTACAGGAGCGGCGGCGCTTACGCCAAATTCCTCTTCAAATTTTTTCACCAGTTCGGCCAATTCCAGTACAGTCAGGCCCTTAACCAGTTCCAGAATCTCATTAACTTTGGACATGATATTTTCAAACCTCCTGATATGTTGTTTTAATCCAGTATGAGCATCCGGTCGCTTTAAGCGGTTTCACCGGCCTGCCTTTTGCGGATAGCTTCCAGAACATAGACCAGGTTACGCAGCAGGCCCTGCAGGGCGCCAGCAAAACCGTACATGGGAGCCTGCATACCTCCCAGCACCTGGGCCAGCAGAACCTCGCGCGGCGGTAGATCGGCCAGGCTTTTCACTCCCTGGGCATCGATCACCTTACCTTCCAAAAGACCGCCCTTGACTTCCATGATCTTGGACTCGCGGGCGAACTCCAGCATAACCTTGGCCGGAGCCACCAGGTCCTCGCCACTGAAGGCAATGGCGGTAGGACCGGTGAGCAGTTCCTCCAGCCCCTCAATACCGTGTTCCCGCGCCGCTTTCAGGGCCAGGGTGTTTTTGACAACCTTCAGTTCAGCGCCGCGTTCTCTGAGCCGCACGCGCAGCCTGGTCATGGCAGCCACGTTCAGTCCCCGGTAATTGGCCATCACGGCCACCTGGGAGGTGCCGAATTTTTCTTTTAACTCTTGCAGGGAAACCTGTTTTTGCTCTCTGGTGGGCAAACCAAACACCTCCTTTCCAGGTTTTCAAGGCACAAAAAAAGCAGGCCCTGTAGACAGCACGACACAAGGGCCCGCCGCTCCTTACGCTACGGCAGGTGAAAATGCTCGCCTCGGTTGGCTGTTTGGCACAATTAAGCCCTGGGCACCAACTGTCTACAGCTGAAATTTCCTATACAACTGTAAAATAAACACCGTTTATGGCTGGGTGACCTTCAAAGCGTTGACCTTGATCCCCGGCCCCATGGTGGAACACACGCTGATACCTTTGATGTACTGCCCCTTGGCCGCAGCCGGGCGAACGCGAATCAACTGTTCCACCAGCGCCCGCAGGTTTTCGGTCAGCTTTTGCACATCAAAGGAAACCTTGCCAATGGGGGCGTGAATAATCCCAGCTTTGTCCACCCGGTATTCAATCTTGCCGGCCTTGACCTCCTGGATGGCCCTGGCTACGTCAAATGTTACCGTACCCGTCTTGGGGTTGGGCATCAGGCCCCGCGGACCCAGAATCCGACCCAGCCGGCCCACCAGACCCATCATGTCCGGAGTGGCGATAGCCACGTCAAAACCCAGCCAGCCTTCCTTCTGGATCTTTTCCACCATATCCTCGGCCCCGACAAAATCGGCTCCGGCCTCCTCGGCTTCCTTGGCCTTGTCACCCTTGGCAAACACCAGCACGGTACGGGTTTTGCCGGTACCATGGGGCAGAACCACGGCACCGCGCACTTGCTGGTCGGCGTGACGCGGGTCCACACCCAGTTTGATGGCCGCTTCCACAGTCTCGTCAAATTTGGCCGGCGCGAGCTTTTTCACCAGTTCCAGCGCCGCGACAGGCTCGTAAAGTACGGTCTTATCGTACTGCTTCCTGGCTTCAACCAGTTTTTTGCCTTCTTTCGGCATGTTACATTCCTCCTTGTGGTAATAGCGGAATAAATCCTCCCACTGCCCGGCATTATTTAACCCTCAACAACCTCGAGACCCATGCTGCGGGCGGTTCCCTCAATCATGCGCATGGCCGCTTCCACCGAGGCGGCGTTGAGATCCTTCATTTTGAATTCGGCAATCTCGCGCACTTTGGAGCGGGGTACTTTGCCCACCTTTTTCTTGTTGGGCTCACCCGACCCGGACTCGATATTGGCCGCTTTCTTCAGCAGCACGGAAGCCGGCGGAGTTTTGGTCACAAAGGTGAAAGACCGGTCTTCATAAATGGTTATTTCCACCGGGATAATCATGCCCACATGCTTGGCTGTTACCTCATTGTACTGCTTGACAAAGGCCATAATATTGACGCCATGCTGGCCCAGCGCCGGACCAACCGGAGGAGCGGGTGTAGCCTTGCCGGCCGGGCACTGCAGCTTCACCACAGCCATAACCCTTTTAGCCATCTTATCTGTTCCACCTCCTTGCCGTGTCAGAGTGAAAAATTATATAAAAGATACCAAAGCAATATTTAATCCAGCTTGGCTACCTGGGTGAAGTCCAGCTCTACCGGAGTGTCCCGGCCAAAGATGGAAATCATCACCCGCACCTTGCCTTTATCAGGAAAGACTTCCTCGACAACACCCTCATAACCCTCAAAAGGTCCGGACGCCACCCGCACTCTTTCCCCGGCTGCCAGATCCAGGTGCAGGCGGGCCTCATCCAGCCCCATCTTGCGCACAATAGCGTTAACCTCACCATCGGTGAGGGGGATGGGCTTGTTGCCACTGCCCACAAAGCCGGTCACACCGGGAGTATTGCGCACCACATACCAGGAATCGTCGGTCAGAATCATTTCCACCAGCACATAGCCAGGAAATATCTTGCGCTTGCTGATTTTGCGCTTGCCGTCCTTGATCTCCTCATCATCTTCCATGGGTACAAGGATACGGAAGATCTTTTCCTCCATATTCATGGTCGCAATGCGCTTTTCCAGGTTGGCTTTGACCTTGTTTTCATATCCGGAATAAGTATGGATGACATACCAGTGCTTGTTCAAGCCGCCGCCTCCACCTCCCGGACATCAGGTAATGATCAGCTGGAGTAGCCGGCTTAAAAGCGAATCAAAGATCCAGATCAGCGCCCCGACAATGATCACCGCCACCAACACGACCGAGGTATAAGTGATGGTTTCCCGCCGGGTAGGCCAGTGCACTTTCTTCATTTCATTAATCACACTGCGGATGTACTTGCGCGCATCCTCCAGCCTACCGGCACCCTCTTTTCTGACCGGTACCTTTGCTGCAGCCCGTTCCCGCAGCGACTTGACCGTTGCACCGCCTTCGCCGGCTCTTTTATCACCTTTTTTTAACAGAGCCATTTATCAGCCACATCCCTTACGCAAAGCCTTTAGCCTGCGGCTTTACCATAATTTCTACCGGGTTTCCTTGTGCAGCGTATGTGTCTGACAGAACCGGCAGTATTTTTTTAATTCAATCCTGCCCGGGTCGTTCTTCTTGTTCTTGGTGGTTGTATAGTTCCGGCGCTTGCACTCCGTGCAGGCCAGCGTAACCCCTACCCGCACCGTTACCACCTCCTGCCTGGAGAAACTTGAGAGCCTTTTTGCAGATAACCTTAAATAAATTATCACAATTAGGTTTTCCTGTCAATAGAAGCGCCCCTGCGGAAAGATCACAGGAGCCGCACGCACGGCTCCTGCAAAACAAAGCACCCGGATTTATTCAATAACCGAAGTGACCACACCGGCGCCTACAGTGCGGCCGCCTTCCCGAATGGCAAAGCGCAGCCCTTCTTCAATGGCAATGGGGGTGATCAGCTTGATCTCCAGGTTGACGTTGTCACCGGGCATGACCATTTCCACGCCTTCCGGCAGTTGAATGGTGCCGGTCACGTCGGTGGTGCGGAAGTAGAACTGCGGACGGTATCCGTTGAAGAACGGGGTGTGCCGGCCGCCCTCTTCCTTGGTCAGGACGTATACTTCAGCCATAAAGTGGGTGTGCGGCTTGATGCTGCCCGGCTTGGCCAGCACCTGGCCCCGCTCCACTTCTTTCTTGTCGATACCCCGCAGCAGGCAGCCCACGTTGTCGCCGGCCTGCCCCTGATCCAGAATCTTGCGGAACATTTCTACTCCGGTGACCACGGTCTTGCGCGGTTTGTCGGCCAGACCCACTATCTCCACTTCTTCGCCCACTTTGATGGCGCCCCGCTCAATCCGCCCGGTGACCACCGTGCCCCGGCCGGTAATGGAGAATACGTCTTCAATGGGCATCAGGAAGGGTTTGTCTACGTCCCGCTGCGGTGTGGGCACATAGCTGTCCACGGCGTCCATCAGTTCCCAGATGGTCTTGCACCATTCGCATTCCCGCTTGCCGCAGCCGCATTCCAGGGCCTTTAAGGCCGAACCAGTGATGATGGGAATTTCATCACCCGGAAATTCGTAGGCCGACAGCAGTTCCCGCACTTCCATGTCCACCAGTTCCAACAGTTCGGGGTCATCCACCATGTCGGCTTTGTTCAGGTATACCACAATGTAGGGCACGCCCACCTGACGGGCCAGCAGAATGTGCTCCCGGGTCTGCGGCATGGGACCGTCGGCGGCCGATACTACTAAAATGGCGCCGTCCATCTGGGCTGCACCGGTAATCATGTTCTTGACGTAGTCGGCGTGACCCGGGCAGTCCACGTGGGCGTAGTGCCGGGTTTCGGTTTCGTATTCCACGTGGGCGGTGTTGATGGTGATGCCCCGCTCCCGCTCTTCCGGAGCGTTGTCGATTTCGTCGTAACGCTTGACCTGGGCTTTGCCCACGGTGGCCAGCACGGTGGTGATGGCTGCCGTCAGGGTGGTCTTGCCGTGGTCGACGTGTCCAATGGTTCCAATGTTGACGTGCGGTTTGGTCCGCTCAAATTTCGCTTTGGCCATTTGTTTCTCCTCCTTGAATAAAATACAAGCCTGGGCGGCCGTTATACCAGTACACAGCTAGCTAGTTTTAAGTTATTTCCATAATGTTGCAATTTATACAGCAGAAACTAAAAACCAATGGCATTTATTCGCTATAAAAGCAGAAAATCCTTCTACCCAGATCGGGACATGCGAAAAAAGGCGGTAGCCCTGTAAGTACAGGCTACCGCCTTTTCCTGGTAGCGGCGCAGGGATTCGAACCCCGGACACCACGGGTATGAACCGTGTGCTCTGACCAGCTGAGCTACGCCGCCCAAAAAAACTGGAGCCACTAACCGGGATTGAACCGGTGACCTCATCCTTACCAAGGATGCGCTCTACCTACTGAGCTATAGTGGCACTGGTTGCGGGGGTAGGATTTGAACCTACGACCTTCGGGTTATGAGCCCGACGAGCTGCCAGCTGCTCCACCCCGCGGCGCATTTTTTATTTTATCACATCATGCCACCGCCTGTCAACAGGCAACCGCATGGCACTTTCTGGTGGAGGGGGCAGGATTCGAACCTGCGAAGGCATCCGCCGGCAGATTTACAGTCTGCTCCCTTTGGCCACTCGGGAACCCCTCCAGAATAAACTGGCTTGCTGGAGCCGGCGGTGGGACTCGAACCCGCAACCTGCTGATTACAAGTCAGCTGCTCTGCCAGTTGAGCTACGCCGGCATCACCTTGAGCGCAACATTTATGTTAACAGAAAGCCTGCTGGCTGTCAATAGTCTACCCGGAACATTTTTCAGCGCTCACGGCACAACTGCGCCGGTTGCGCACATAAACACTGCCGGGCAAAGACTTGGCATATTTTTTCAGCTCCACAGCCAGCCGGGGGAGGTTCTCATAGCAGCTGCCATCCTGGCAATCGGCCATAGCCAGGGACAGGCTGACCAGAGGACAAAAAGATACTTGCTGCCTGCGATCCCGGACAACATAACCGCCTCTGAACCAGTCCTCCTGGTGGAACAAACGCTTCTTTAAACGCTCAAACAGAGCAATGGCCCTCTGAGCTATCAGCTCCGCCCGCTCGGGACTCACTACCATGATAAAATCATCACCACCAATGTGACCAACAAATCCTTCACGCCCTCTATGCTTTCGTGTAACATGGCGCAAAATTTTACTTAACAACACAATCATCCGATCACCAGCAGCAAAACCGTAGTTATCATTGTAGGCTTTAAAGTTGTCCAGATCGGCCCAAATCACGGTACAACTTCTGTTCTCCCGGGCACATAGCTGTAAATAATTTTCAATAACCAGATTGCCCGGCAGCCCGGTAAGGGGATTGGCATTTTTGAAAAAATCCAGCTGGCTTTTATTCAAATGCTCCAGCAAGCGCTGCACAGTAACCACTCCCAACAGCGCTCCCCCGCTTAGCACGATCACATCATCGTACAAACTGGCTGCGTGACGCATTGTAGCCTGTTGTACCACCTGTTCCAGGGGGGTATCCTTTTCCACCTTAAGGGGTGCGCTATCCATAATGTTGCGAATGGGACGCTTGCTGTAAAGAGGCGCACCGTACTGCGAACCCAGGATCTGATAGAGCTTTTGTTTCATAATCAGACCCACCGGCACACTATCCCGCACCACCACCGCACTTTGGACATGATGACCCATCTTCTCCAATAAGGCTTTTACCCTTTCCACCCTTTCGTCGTCTTTTACCACCAGCGCCTCCTGGACAATTTCCCCCACCGGACTGTCGGCAATGCTTTGCTCCCGGGATAAACCGCCATATTTTTGAATAACGTTACGTACAGCGGGCACAGACGCAGGCGATGGAAAATCAGGGCGAGCCAGAAAGTAGCCCTGACCGTAATGCACTCCCATGGCCATCAGCGTGGCCAGTTCGGACTCGGTTTCAATGCCTTCGGCCACCACCCGGCAGTTGATTTTGTCCGCCAGAAGCACCAGCACTTCCACAATGGCTCTTTTCACCCCATCCTGGTCAATATTCCGAATCAGGCTCATGTCAACTTTCAAATAATCTGGACGCAAGAGGGCAATGGACGACAGCCCCGAATAACCGGCCCCCACATCATCAATGGCTACCTGATAGCCCTGCTGGCGGTAATGCTCAACGGCCCGGGCCAGTTCCCCATCACCCTGCACACTGTGTTTCTCGGTAACCTCAATCACTACATTTTCCGGTTTCAGGTTCCGCTCCTGCAGCAGGCGAAAGGTTTCCCCCCGCACAAAAAGGGGATCGGCCAGCGTGCGGGGATGGACATTTAAAAAAATTCTCTGCCCCGCCTCCAGAGAACCAATGCGGGAAATGGCCAGATTGCGGCAAACTTTTTCTGCCTGAAAAAGCATACCCATTTCCTCGGCCAGCTGAAAAAACAGATCCGGCCGGCTAAGCTCACTCTGCACATCGCCCCTGCTCAGTGCTTCCCAACCAATTACCGCTCCATCCTGCAAAGATACAATGGGTTGATAGAGTGTTCTTATTTTTTCTCCGGCCAGCATTTCCTTAAATTGTTCCCCCAGCTTAACCATGTGCCACTGGCGGGCCCCTTTAGCCATGAGCCGGGCCTGTCGCAGAGCGTTGTAATAAAGCATTTCCACCGGCAAAGGATCCTCCCTGTCAATAATACTGAAACCCAGGTGCAGCTCCAGTTCCCCACCTGGCTGACGGCCCCAGGTCCGGCTCACGGCATCTTTCAGCCGCAAGCGCAAAATATAACACATATTCCAGTAGTAATCCAGATCCGGTTTTTCCCTATCCGCTAGCAAAATCACAAAATCATCTGCCCACAAATGCTGGGCGGCAATCAATTTTTGCTGGGCAAAAAGCTGGCTTACCTCCACCGGAATATTTTTCTTAATAAAGGTGATCAAGCGGACTGCCCATTCCAGCCCCCGCATCTGGGCTACCTGGTGAAACTGGACCAGGTCAATATAAATGAGCACTGCTTTTCCCTCCTGGCGCAATGCCCAGGTTAATTCTGCCAGCAAATGCTGCCGCTCCTGAATACCCCCCGAGCGCACCGCCCGTCTCAATGTCAGGCGGGCTTTTAAATTCGCCAGCTCCCGCCCGAGCTGCTTAAGCCACCTTCCCTGACTCATAGCTCTGGTTCACCTCTTGCTCCGCCCTTTCCAAGTCCAGGCCATCTTGCTCTGCAACCTGTAGCTGCACCGCCTCGGCTTGCCCCACTGTTGCTCCAGCCATTATGCCATCATTCAACCGAAAACTGCTGATCATTTCTTTCAGACTACCCGCCAGCTCAAAAAGCTCTCCGGCCAGACTGGCAGTGCGAACAGCCAGTTCCGCCTGCTGACGAGCATCTTGATGCATCTGCCCTACTTCCGGCATAACCTGTTGCAAATCACGCGCTATCTGCCCAAACCGGCTGGCCAGTTCTTCCACATTGCTGATGACCAGACCCAGGTTTTGCAGGGTCTGTCCCAACACAGCGCTGCCCTGTTCCACCCGCCGGTTACCCTGAACCACCGCCTGACCGGTAACGGCAATACTACCGCTTACCTGCCCCAAACTGTGCTCTATCTGCCGGGCGAACTGCATGGTTTGCCCGGCCAGTTCTTTTACTTCACCGGCCACCACAGCAAAACCCCGCCCGGCTTCCCCGGCCCGGGCCGCTTCTATGGCTGCATTCAGGGCTAAAATGTCGGTCTGGCTGGCTATCTGCTTGATTCCCCCCAACAGTTCACCAATCTGTTGGGACGCAACCCTAAGCTGACTCAAACTTAAATTTATTTCCTGCATGGCCCGGCTGATTAAATGAACCTGCTCTTCCATCTCAGTTAGGCTGCTGCGCCCCCGGGCTACCTGCTGAAGCGTTTCCTGCATGCGGTCAGCCAGTTTTATTACCTGGGTATCTATTTCTGCCAAACCAATTTGTACCTGCCCGGCGGAATCACAGCTCCGCCGGCCGCCTTCTGCCGCCCGACCGGCGATCTGATGGAGCAACCGGGAAGCCTGGTTGAGCGTACCAGCCTGCTGGCTCATACCGCCCACCAGGTAACGCAGCTTATCTTGCATAGCATTGAAGGAAAGGGCCAGGCGGCCGATTTCATCCCGGCTTTTTACTTCTATGTCGGTAGAGGTTAAGTCACCCGCCGCCAGCAAAGTGGTTTTGGCTTCTATTTCTCCCAATGGAAGCAAAATAAACCGCGCTACATAAAGCATCAGTACCAGACCACTGCCCAGCACCACCACCACCAGGAGGCTCAGCAACACCCAGGCCAGTAGCACCAAGCGCTGGTTTTTGTTGTGGCTCGCCTGCAGCTCTACCATTTTGGACGCCATCAGTTGCCGGGTGGGCTCCATGACCCGGTCAATCATGGCTTTGTTTTCCTGCATCTGCTGGAACAACCTGGCCTGAAAGTCCACACCCTTTTGCCATTCCGGGTCTTTTTGCTGGCGCAGCACATTCTCTTTTTGAGCTCGCAACTGCTTGGCATATTCCATATACTGGTTGTAACCCAGTCTCAGCTGGGCCAGAGCCTGCCGCTCCCCGGCGGTGGTCAACATTTTTTCTACCTGCAGCAGCTTTTTGCCAAAGGCGGACTGCAGTTCGTAGAATTGATCGAAATAGGCCATTTCCGAGGTCAGCAAAAAGGTCTGATAGATGATACACTGCTCCTCAAAGGTCAGCAGGGTTTCTTGCAATGAATGGACCAGGGCGGTGTCGTGGCTGATGATGCGATCATAGGAGGCAATCACCCGCCATATCTGCCAGCCAACCAGCAGGCTGCAGCCACCTATTAATGTCAGGACCAATAGCAGCGCCAGAGAAAGTTTTTGCTTCAGCCCCTGGGCTTTACCCGACCCGGGTACTTCACATTCTCGGTGCCGCTCCTCTTTCCGGCACCATTTTAACCAACTGACGTTCTTCTCTGATTGTTTTATCTTGCTCCACCGTTTTATACCAGCCCACCAACTGGTGACCCCCGTCCTGCCCAACCTTTTGCCCTCCCCTATAACAAAATTTACCACACAAGCTATGGTAAAAATTATAGGGGAGTATTTTTACCGGCATGTAAACCCCGGTTAATCGCAGGTTAAAATAAAGAAAAAAATAACTGCCTGTCAGATCCTTACTAACAGACAGCTATAAAAACAGCTAAGCTTCTCTTTTTTCCAGGTAACGCTCCAGTTTGCGCTTCACTCTTTGCAGGGCGTTGTCGATGGACTTGACATGCCTTTTGAGATCCTCGGCAATTTCCTGATAGGACTTGCCTTCCAGATAGGACATGAGCACCTGCCACTCCAGTGAACTCAAGATTTCACCCATTTTTTCTTCGATATCGTAAAACTCTTCCCGGCTGATGATCAGTTCTTCCGGATCGGTGATTTTGGTACCGGAGATGACGTCCAGAAGGGTGCGGTCGGAATCTTCATCATATATGGGTTTGTTGAGGGAAACATAGGAATTTAACGGGATGTGCTTTTGCCGCGTGGCCGTCTTGATGGCTGTGATGATCTGTCTGGTGATGCAGAGTTCGGCAAAAGCGCGGAAGGAAGACAGCTTGTCCGTTCTAAAATCGCGAATGGCCTTGTAAAGGCCAATCATGCCTTCCTGAATGATATCCTCCCGATCGGCACCGATTAAGAAATAGGAGCGGGCTTTGGCACGGACAAAGTTCTTATACTTGTTGATCAAGTATTCCAGGGCCTCAATATCGCCTTCCCGGGCAAATTCCACAACATCTTCATCCACCATCAGATGAAATTCCCCGGCAACCTCCTTCTGGGCTTGCAGGCTCACAGTATCCCCCCCGCTTTTCTCATTAATCAATCGAATATACAGTATATTAAGAATAAAATACGGAAAAAACAAAAAGCCTTTTGCCGTTATTTCTCTCTATGGTCAACAACGGGACAAAAGGCCGCTTCACCCCTTCAATTTAGTGCCTTGGACAAGGATATTATAGCCTATCTTTTTGAGGGCAGTCAAGGAAAAATGCGCTTTACGTTACTTACCCCGCCGCATCCACTCCAGGCGCTGGCGAATATTGTCCACCAGGCGATTTTCCAGATACCTTTCCGCCGGTAAATCGGTCTGGTAAAAACGCCGGGCGTCCTGTTCTACCGACTGCAGACGGCTTTTTAACTCACCCGGCGTCATGCGGTACGCTCCCCGCCCCAGAATGATGGTCTGCTCGGCTGCATCCGATGTAGCCACATGCACCCGCCCCCGCTCCTTGAGTTCGCCGGCCAGGCGTTCAATCACGGCATCGGCCGTTTCTCCCTCCGCAGTGTAGTATACTTCCACACCGGCAATGAACTCGCTGTGGGCCGTGCTGTTTTTAACCTGGTGAGCATCAAAGACCACGATCACCTGCTCACCGCTGCGGGCGGCATGATTAATCATCTGCTCAACCAGTTTATCCCGGGCATGTTCCAGGCTTTCCTCCTTAATCTTCTGCAAATCGGGCCAGGCATGAATAATATTGTAACCATCCACCAGCAAGTATTCCTTCATGGGCGGACCTCTCCCCTCTGGCGGCGCACCTCATACAGAAACAGCGCCGTGGCCACCGAGGCGTTGAGCGATGAAACCCGTCCCAACATGGGGATGCTTACCAGGAAGTCACAGTTCTCCTCCACCAGTCGCCCCAGCCCCTTATCTTCTCCCCCCACCACCAGGGCCAGCGGGCCGGACAGGTCGGCCTGCCAGTAAAGGCGGCCGGCGGGATGGGCCCCCGCCACCCAGAGACCGGCCTTTTTCAAATCCTTGATTGTTTGCACCATATTGCCAACCCGGGCCACCGGAACATGCTCCAGGGCACCGGCAGCCGCCCGGGCCACCGCCGGGGTAAGCGGTGCCGCGCGACGTTTGGGAATCACCACGCCGTGCACTCCGGCGGCATCGGCGGTGCGCAGGATGGCGCCCAAATTGTGCGGATCATTGATCTCATTGAGCAGCAAGACCAGGGGATCCTCCTGGCCGGCCCGTTCCAGAATATCGGCAACCTCGACATATGACCGGGGTGCCACCAGGGCCACCACCCCCTGATGGCGCACACCGGGCACCATACCCTGCAGTTTCTGCTTATCCACGGCCACCAGCGGCACACCCCGCTCCCGGGCCAGTGTAAGCAGATCATGTAAAATGGCATGCTGCCCTGACGCATAAAATATTTTGTTCAGGGGGGTACCGGCCAGCAGGGCTTCCTTTACCGGATGGTGGCCGGCAATAACGCTATTGTCTTTTTCCGCCATAACCCAATCCCCCCAACCATCGCTATCAGCAGTGGGTGCTTTAAGCCTGCAGCACTGTATCTCCAAATTAATTTCCTGTTGCTTTATTTTCCAGATAAGCAAAAATTAATTCCAACAATTGCCCGAGTCTTTCCCGCTGCCCGCTCAAATACAAATAGCCCACCAGGCATTCCAGACCCGTGCTGTGCCTGTAGGTCAGCACATCACTGCCCCGGGGCGGGTGTCCGCTACTGGCATTACGCCCTCGCCGGGCCACGGACAGTTCAGCCGGCTCCAGGTAAGGTTCCAGATACTGAAACGCCGCCGCCTGGGCGTCAGCCCGCACATAATCCACCGCCTGCCGGTGCAATCTGCCGGCCTGCCCCACTCCCTTTCCAATCAGGTACAGGCGTACAGCCAGCTCGTAGACCGCATCGCCCAGATAGGCCAGCACCAGGGGCGAGAGCAGTTCGGGCCGCTGCACCCGGCCGCTCAACCCAAACATTTCCAGCGCACACCCCGGGGAGTATCTTCCAGAACGATACCCAGGGCTTTCAGATTATCGCGAATGCGATCCGCTGTTGCCCAATCCTTTTTCGCCCGGGCCTGCTGGCGCAGGTCGATGATCAGCAGGATCAGCTTCTCGGTCAATTCCCCTGCCAGCATGCCGCTATCCAGTATTATTTTCCCATCGGGAGCGGTTTTAAATATACCCAGCACCTGATTAAATTCTTCCAGCAACTTACGGGCCGCCTGCCAGGCCCGGCGGGAATAAGCCTCTCCCTCCCGGTGCAGGGCGGCATTGATTTCACTGACCAGATCGAATAAAACCCCTATGGCCAGCGCCGTATTGAAATCATCGTCCATGGCTGCCGTGAACTGCCCGCGCAGCCGTTCCAGTTCGGCCAACCACCGGTCATCTTCCGGCCCGCCCTGCTCCAGCGCCCGCTCCAGCCGTTCTTCCAGCAGACGGTAGCAGTTGCGCACCCTTTCCAGTCCCCGGCCCGCCGCCTCCAGTTTCTGATCATCAAAATCCAGCGGACTGCGGTAGTGGGTACCCAGCAAGAAAAAGCGCACCACGGCCGGAGGATACTGGGCCAGTATTTCCCGCACCAGGAAAAAGTTGCCCAGTGACTTGGACATCTTTTCCTGGTTGACCGTAATGAATCCGTTGTGCATCCAGTACCGGGCCAAAGGTTGCCCGGTGGCCGCTTCACTCTGGGCCACCTCATTTTCGTGATGAGGAAAGATCAGGTCGCTGCCGCCACCGTGAATGTCAAAACCAGTACCCAGGTACTTTAAGGACATGGCCGAACACTCAATGTGCCAGCCGGGCCGGCCCGGGCCCCAGGGGCTGTTCCAGGCCGGCTCGCCCGGCCTGGCCGCCTTCCAGAGGGCAAAATCCATGGGGTGCCTTTTACGCTCGTCCACTTCTACCCGTGCTCCGGCCTGCATCTCTTCCAGGCGCCGTCCCGACAGCTTGCCGTAGGAGGGGAAGGAGAGAATGTTGAAATACACATCGCCTTCCACCACATAGGCATGACCAAGTTCCACCAAACGCTGCACCATTTCGATAATCTCGGGCAGGTGGGCGGAAACCCGCGGGTGCACATCGGCCCGCCATACATTTAAGGCATCGGCATCTTGAAAGTACTCCTGCACATATTTTTCCGCCAGGGTCAGGGCATCCATTTTCTCTTCCTGCGCCCGCTTAATGATTTTATCGTCAATATCGGTGAAGTTCTGGACATAGATGACCCGGTAACCCCGGTACTGAAAGTAGCGGCGCACCGTATCGAAAAACACCAGCGGCCGGGCGTTGCCCAGATGGATATAATTGTAGGTGGTGGGACCGCAAACGTACATGGCTACCTGCCCGGGCTGCCGGGGAATAAATTCCTCTTTGCGCCGGGTCAGAGTATTATATATCTGAATCAAAATCACTGCCTCCCTTGCAGGTATTCAGCGGCTGTGCCCCGCTATTCAGCTGCAGCGTTTCCTCCAGCTGCCGCACCCTTTTTTCCAGCGCCGCAATATTTTGCAGCAGACAGGCCATGGTTTCGGAAACCGGGTCGGGCAACTGGTCATGGCGCAGATCGATCTGGGGGGAAGCCACCTGATCCACTTTTTGTCCATCCCGGATCACCACCCGACCGGGCACACCCACCACTGTGCTGTTGGGCGGCACGCTTTTTAAAACCACCGAACCGGCCCCGATCTTGGAGTTATCCCCCACGGTAAACGAACCCAGCACTTTGGCCCCGGCACTGATCACCACATTGTTGCCAATGGTGGGATGGCGCTTCCCTTTTTCCTTGCCCGTACCGCCCAGGGTCACTCCCTGGTAAAGAGTGACATTGTCGCCAATTTCGGCTGTTTCACCAATCACCACACCGCTGCCGTGGTCAATAAACAAACCCTCGCCTATTTTGGCTCCGGGGTGGATTTCAATGTGGGTTAAAAAGCGCGCGATTTGCGAAATCAACCGGGCCACGAGGAAAAACCTGCGCCGGTAAAAAAAATGGGCAATGCGGTGCATCCAGACGGCATGCAGACCAGGATAACAAAGCAGTACCTCCAGCACACTCTTGGCTGCCGGGTCGCGCTCCATCACCGCCTGAATATCACGGCGCAGTCTGCCGAACATGGCCTCTCCCTGCCTTTCTAAATTTTGATCTTACCGGCCCGGACCAGACGCTGCAGAGCGCGCTGCGGCCCCAGAGCGGGGATGAACTGGTGCAATTCGGGGCCATGGGTGCGCCCGGTCAGAGCCACCCGCAGCGGTACATATACTTTTTTGCCCGGCAGTCTCAGTTCACCGGGCAAAGACTTCAAGATGGTCCTGGCCTCTGTCTCGTCAATTTCTTCCCTGCCGGCCAGCTTATCCGCCAGACCGGCCAGCACGCCCGGTACATGCTCACCGGTCAGAGCCTGGCGCGCCTCCTCATCCGCCGGCTCTACGCTGTCGGCAAAATAAAGCGGCAGGTGCAGCTCAATCTCCGCCAAACAGCTCAAGTAAGGTCGCACCGCTACCATAAGGCGTTTGAGCCGGCGCATATCGGCAGCCGTAGGGTTGGCCGGTGCACAGCCCGCCTTTACCAGATAAGGCAAAGCCAGCGTGGTCAACCGGTCCAGGTCGGCCTGGCGGATATAGTGCCCGTTCAGCCAGTTCAACTTATCCAGATCAAAGACGGCCGGATTTTTGGCCACACGATCCAGAGAAAACATGGTCTTGATTTCTTCCAGGGACAGGACCTCCTCTTCTCCACCCGGTGACCAGCCCAGCAAAGCCAGGAAATTGACCAGAGCCTCCGGCAGATAGCCCATTTCGCGGTACTGCTCTATGGAAGTGGCGCCGTGTCGCTTGCTCATCTTGCTGCGATCCTGACCTAAAATCAACGAAACATGAGCAAACTGCGGACAGGACCAGCCCAGCGCTTCATAGATCAATATTTGCCGCGGCGTATTGGAAAGATGTTCTTCCGCCCGAATGACATGGGTTATACCCATTTCATGATCATCCACCACTACGGCAAAATTATATGTGGGGATGCCATCAGATTTGACTATAATAAAATCACCAATACCTTCACTTTCGAAATGTACCTCTCCCCGCACCAGATCATCCACAGTAAGCACCCGCCCCGCCGGCACGGCGAAACGCACCACCGGGCGGCGTCCCTGAGCCAAAAACACCTGTTTTTGCTCCCCGGATAGATGCCGGCAGCGCCCGCTGTAAACCGGAGTTATCCCCCGGGCCAGCTGGGCTTCCCTTTCGGCAGCCAGCTCCTCTTCCGTGCAAAAACAATAATAAGCCTGCCCGCTCCGGAGCAGTAAATCGGTATACTTCCGGTATATCTCCAGGCGCTCGGTCTGGCGGTAAGGAGCGTGCGGTCCGCCCACCTCGATACCCTCGTCCCAGTCCAGACCCAACCAGCGCAGCGAGGTCAAAATCTCCTGCTCGGACTGGCGGGAGCTGCGATCCAAATCGGTATCCTCCATACGTACAATAAACTTGCCGCCGTAGCGGCGGGCAAAAAGCCAGTTAAACAGGGCCGATCTGGCCCCACCAATATGCAACGGTCCCGTCGGGCTGGGTGCAAAACGCACCCTTACAGGTGCTGACAAAGCTAATTCCTCCTGCAATGACAATTTTCGCCCCTTATTATATCACCTTGTAAATTTTAGTGGCAACCTTTTCAATCTCCCGGCCCGGTATGCGTCAAAATTAAGGACAGTCCGGCGGACTGTCCTTAATACCTAGACACTAGATAACAAAACCACGGCCTGGGCAGCGACGCCCTCCTCCCGGCCGGTGAAGCCCAGCTTTTCTGTGGTTGTCGCCTTGATGCTTACTGCGCCCCGCTCTATCCCCAGGGCGACAGCTACATTTTCGCGCATATATTCAACATAGGGCGCCAGACGGGGAGCCTGGGCCACAATTACCGCATCCACATTACCCACCCGGTAGCCGGCCGCATCCACCAACCGCCCCACTTCTTTCAAAAGCAACAGGCTGGAAATGCCGCGGTATTTTTCGTCAGTATCCGGAAAATGGCGACCGATGTCACCCAGGGCTGCTGCCCCCAGCAGCGCATCCATGATCGCATGCAGCAACACATCGGCATCGCTGTGCCCCAGCAAACCCATCGGCCAGGGCACCGCCACCCCCCCCAGCACCAGCGGGCGCTCCGGCACCAGGCGGTGGACATCATATCCGGTACCCACTCGCATGATGTTCATCTCTCCCTGTTGAAGCAGCGCACCGGCAATCTGCAAATCGTCCGGTGTGGTTATTTTTATATTGCGATAGGATCCCGGTACCAGCTTCACCGCCAGCCCCAGCCCCTCCACCAGCGAGGCGTCGTCGGTAGCCCGCTGCAGAGCCTCTTCACTGACAGCATAGGCCCGCCGCAGCACATCTACAGCAAACGCCTGCGGCGTCTGGGCCAACCACAGCCGGTCGCGGGGAGGAGTGGATTGAATCAAATCACCATTGACCTGCTTAACAGTATCCTTGACCGGCACAGCCAGCACTGCTGCTCCGTGCTCCACTGCCGCCTCCAACACCCGGCTGATATCAGACAGCTCCACCAGCGGCCTGGCCCCGTCATGCACCAGAACATGGGTGCAGTCCCCGGGCAAGGCAGCCAGACCTTTTTGTACTGAAGCGGCACGGCTGCTACCGCCGGCGGCCAGCACCAGCCGGCCGGCTTGTTGGTCCAGTTGCCATTCTGAAACCAGTTCTTGATAATGTGCCAGTTTACCGGGAGATACTACCACCACACAGCCCGCAATTGCGGGATGCTGCAAAAAAGTCTGCAGCGTGCGTACCAGCACCGGCCGACCAAGCAGCAGAGATAGCTGTTTGTCCCGACCAGGCCCCATGCGCGTACTGCTACCCGCAGCAGCGATCACAGCCCAGGCCCTAACCAAGTAACTTCACCTCACTGCCAGCACCATTTTCCCGCTGCTGGCGAGGCCGGGCAAAGATCATCCGGCCGGCCGCAGTCTGCAGCACGCTGGTCACCAGTACACTGATGGTTTGGCCCACATATCTTTTACCATTTTCCACCACAATCATGGTACCGTCATCCAGATAACCAACACCCTGCCCCGGTTCTTTACCCTCTTTTACCAACTGCACCGTCATTTCCTCACCGGGCAGTACAACCGGCTTCACGGCATTGGCTAATTCGTTGATATTCAAAACCGTGACACCATGCAGTTCGGCCACCTTGTTTAGATTATAGTCATTGGTCATGATTTTGGCCGACAATTTCTTGGCCAGCTGAACCAGCTTGGTATCTACTTCGGCGTTTGCGTCCAGCCCGCGCACATTTTCGTATATTTGCACCTTAACCAGGGATTCTTTGCGGATGGTGTTGAGCACATCCAGACCACGGCGGCCGCGATTGCGTTTCAACACATCGGCCGAATCGGCGATGTGCCGCAGTTCCTCCAGCACAAAAGCCGGCACCAAAAGCACTCCTTCAATGAAACCGCTGGCACAAAGATCAGCAATGCGGCCGTCAATAATCACACTGGTATCCAGGATTTTAATGTTGCTGGCCCTGGTCTCCCGCACCGGTTTATCCCGGTTCAACCTGGCCAGATTGGCAAAAAAGCCGATGATATCCTCGCGTTTCTTGACAAAAAGCACCATCCCGGTATAACCCAGCATGATCGTGGTCAGGATCCAGATCACACGGCCGATAAACCCCAGGTAGGAAAGAATAGAGCCAAGCAGATTGGCGATAATAAGACCTAGAATAAGACCAATAGAACCCATAATGATATCCTGGGTGGGTGTTTTTTGCAAATATTGCTCAATAATGGCTATCAGCGCCCCGGCACCGCGCATCAACCATGGAGCCACCAAAAAACCCACCAGCAGACCCAGCAGCGCTCCCAGCACGGCGACGCCCAGCCCCAGTTCCACCGAATGCTGCGGCAGAGCAAAAACTTGCTGCCGGGTCAAGTAGTAACCCAGGGAAGCGCCGGTGGTAACAAAAACCATCACCAGGAAAATATGGACAATTCTCTTCAGCACTGTTTCACCCCCTTTCCCGGCTAAAAATATTCTGTACCAAATATTATTAACAAATAAATTATTTCTATTATATGGGTAGTATAGCAAAACCTGCAACACTTAAAAAAAAAGCTGTCCTGATACCCGCAGCGATTATGACCAAATCTCAGCGGATACAAACAAAAAACGCCAGTATAAAACTGACGTTTGTTCAGGATATGGCTCCATCAACCAGGGAGCGGGCTTTTTCCTCCTCCAGCTCGGTAGCCAGAGCTATTTCACTGACCAGAATCTGGCGCGCACTCTCCAGCATGCGCCGTTCACCGGAAGAAAGCCCTTTTTCTCTTTCCCTGTCCCGCAGATTGCGTACGACCTCGGCGATTTCGAAGATATCGCCCGTCTTGATCTTCTCCAGATTGGCCCGGTAGCGGCGGTTCCAGTTGGTAGACATGCCAGTGCCCCGCGTGTTTAAAATATTAATAACCTTGTTTACACCATCCCGGTCAATCACTTCCCGGATACCTATTTGCCGGCAGTTATTCACCGGGATCATCACCTTCATATCCCCTACTGGCAACCGCAGGACGTAGTATTGCTTCTTTTCCCCCAGCACTTCCTGCTCTTCAATGGACTCAATCACACCAGCTCCATGCATGGGATAAACTATGCGATCGCCAACCTTATACATCACCGGCCCCCTTCCAGACAAGCTCAGCACATGGCTATTATAACACAAACCTCATCAATTGTCAAAATAAAAGGTAATTTTAGCATACCATTAACAAGGTGTCAACATCTTTTTAAAACCAGCGGCTGTTTGACAGGACAAGCCTGTTAGCCTTATAATTTACAAAGATAGAAATTACAAACAAATCCAGGGAAAGGCTGTGAAACCGTTGCTGAAAGATATTATTTGCGATGAATTTCAAATTACGGTTTCCGAGCTGCTGGTAGTCAGTCGCAGCATTCTGGATTTACTGGGCCGCCTGCAGGAAATAAGTGCCCGTCTGACCCGCCACTTGACCCGGGCTGCCACTACGTGCGGATGCATCAAAATTACCGCCTGCAAGCAGGATTTACCTCCCGAAATTCCTTACAGCGAACTGAAGAGCCTGCTAGACACCCACATCAACGGCCAGCTCTGTGAAAACTGCCGGGAAAATATCGAAACCTGCCTCGGCCAGATGCTGTTCTACCTGGCCGCCATCTGCAACCACCTGGATTTGAATCTTTACGACATCTTGCTGAAGGAATATAAACAGATGAAGTTGCTGGGACATTACAAGCTGGCCTGACCATGCCCAGCCACCTGCCAAAAAACAAGCGGCTGGTCCTTTAGACCAGCCGCTCCTGTTTGAGCAATTCCCGACACTTGCTCAATCCTTCCTTAATGGATCGGGCCCGCACTTCTCCAATACCCTCCACAGCATCCAGCTCACTGATGGAGGCATTGAGTATATGCTGTAACGTGCCGAACTCGCGCACCAGGTTTTCAATCACCGGCACGGGCAGACGGGGTAACCTGTCCAGAATCCTGTAACCACGCGGCGAAACGCTCTGGTCCAGCACACTGCTGTTGCCCGGATAGCCCAGCGCCCGGGCGATCAGGGTCAGATCCAGCAAATCCTCTGCCGGCCAGCTCCCAATCATGGCCATGACACTCTCCGGAGTTTTCTCACTCCCGGCAACACAGTAGTCCTTTATGATCAAAAGGCCGGTTTCCCGCACATCGGCCACCAGTTCCTCCATTTGCATGGTGATCAAGCGGCCTTCCACACCCAGCTCGCTGGTGTACTTTTCTATTTCCTTGACTACCCGAAGCACCATTTCCACCCGCTGAATGGCTCTGGTCACCTCGTGCAGAGTTACGGCATCCTCAAACTCCAGCACGGACAAATTTTTCAGCACATCGTCCAGCACCGAGCGATACTTCTCCAGTGTCTGGATGGCCTGATTGGCTTTGGCCAGAATTACCCCAATATCCCGCAACACATATTTAAGCGAACCCTTGTAAACGGTAATTACACCCCGTCTCTGGGAAATGGAAATGACCAGCGAATCGGTCTGTTTGGCCACCCGCTCCGCCGTACGATGGCGAATTCCGGTTTCACTGGAGGGAATACTCAGGTTGGGAATGAGCTGTGTATTGGCGGCAATAATCCGGCGGGCATCGGAACTCAAGATAATGGCTCCATCCATTTTGGCCAGCTCGTACAAATTGGCCGGTGAGAACTCGGCATTGACCGCAAATCCGCCTTCAGCAATTTCCATTACTTCCGGGCTGTCGTTAATCACAATCAATGCTCCGGTCTTGGCCTTCAGGATATTTTCCAGCCCCTCGCGCAGGGCGGTACCGGGTGCCACAATCCGCAATACCTTGAGCAGTTTATCTTCCATAAACTCAACTGACCACCCTAACAATACTCATACTATCACTATCTATACCCTATCCCGCAGCAAAAGCGATTTCCAGCGCTTCACCCAGGGTAAATACGGGAAAAACCTGCGCCCGCGATATCTCGGCCTGCAAACTATCCAAATCAGCGGCCGCCGGCAGCAAGAACCGGGTAAACCCAAGCCGCACCGCTTCCCCAACCCGCTGCTTGATCCCGGCCACCGGTCTGACTTCTCCGGTCAACCCCACTTCCCCCACCGCCACCAGTTTTCTGCTCACCGGACGCTCCCGGTAGCTGGAGGCCAGAGCCAGGGCCACGGCCAGATCGATCCCGGGTTCCAGGAGACGGACTCCCCCCACGGCATTGACATAGGCATCCAGACCGCCCAGTTGCAATCCCAGCCTTTTTTCCAGTACAGCCATGATCAGCGCCACCCGGTTGTAGTCCAGACCGGCGGTCATGCGGCGGGGCGTAGCATATCCGCTCTGGCAAACCAGCGCCTGCAGTTCCACCAGCAGCGGCCGGGTACCTTCCATTGTGGCTGTAACCACCGCGCCGGGCACACTCCCCTGCGGATGGTCCATCAAAAAAAGCGCCGACGGGTTGTCCACTTCCACCAGACCCTGCTGGTGCATCTGGAAGATACCAATCTCATTGGTCGAACCAAAACGGTTTTTCACGCTGCGCAGCACACGGTAAGTCTGATGTCTTTCACCTTCAAAATAAAGCACCGTGTCCACCATATGCTCCAGCACCCGCGGCCCGGCCAGAGCCCCTTCCTTGGTCACGTGACCCACCAGAAATACCGCCACCTGCTCCTGTTTGGCCAGATGCATTAGCTGCCCAGCACACTCGCGCACCTGCCCCACACTGCCCGGCGCCGACTCCAGGGCCGGACGGTATACAGCCTGGATGGAATCCACAACCAGCACGGCCGGGCTGAGCAGCCGCACCTGATGCAGAATATTGTCCAGATCATTCTGGGCCAGCAGGTATATCCTGCCATCAATACCCAGACGGCTGGCCCGCATGGCCACCTGGCTGGCCGACTCCTCGCCTGAAGCGTAAAGAACCGGCAAATCGCTACCGGCCAGCCGCCCGGCCACCTGCAAAAGCAGGGTAGACTTGCCAATGCCTGGATCTCCTCCTAACAACACCAGGCTGCCGGGAACTATACCTCCCCCCAGTACCCGATCCAGTTCTCCCATCCCGGTTGACCAGCGTTCCTCCGCCCTCCGCGGCACCTGGGAGAGCAAAAACACCTCCACCGGGGACGATGAGCCGGTTCGCTTCTTTTCGCCGGCACCGGGCACAATCTCTTCCACCAGGGAGTTCCAGTTGTTGCAGGCCGGACAGCGTCCCAGCCAGCGCGCGCTCACATAACCGCACTGCTGGCAGAGATATCTGGTTCTGGTAGCCATATATATACCCCATTCTATCCCAGGGGAGTAAAACCGCTCTAATAAGCCATAACATTATAACAAATTTTTACCATAAAGAAAAGTGCCCGCCCGGACGGGCGCACACTTTTCTTGTCACTAACCCTGTTTTTCCACCCTGTCTACCACAACACTACCATCCCCGGCCGCCAGGCGCACCCGGTCTCCTGACCGGAAGGTACCTTTGAGCAGTTCTTCTGAAAGCCGATCCTCAACCAGACGCTGGATGGCGCGGCGCAGCGGCCTGGCCCCGAAGTTTTCATCATAACCCTGTTCCACCAGCAGTTCATACAAACTTTCCGCAAAATCCAGCTCGAGGTTGTGTTCAGTCATCCGCCGGCGCACATCTTCCAGCATCAGCCTGACAATTTGCTTGATATGCTCCCTGGTCAGAGCATGGAAAACAATGACCTCATCAATGCGATTCAAAAACTCTGGCCGGAAGGTGCGGCGCAGTTCCTCGGTCACCTTGTCTTTCATAGCCTCGTAATTCTGCTCCTGCTCCTGACCCGCCGCCTTGAAGCCCAACCGGCTTTCCCGGCGAATAGTCTGCATGCCCACATTGGAGGTCATAATGATTACCGTATTGCGGAAATCTACCGTGCGCCCCCTGGAATCGGTCAACCGACCATCCTCCAGAACCTGCAACAAGACATTGAAGACATCGGGATGTGCTTTTTCAATCTCGTCCAACAGCACTACTGAATAGGGCCGGCGACGCACAGCTTCGGTGAGCTGACCACCCTCATCATAGCCCACATATCCGGGCGGCGCCCCCATCAGGCGGGAGACAGCATGTTTTTCCATATACTCACTCATATCCAGGCGCACCATGGCCTCTTGGTCATTGAAAAGGGCTTCGGCCAGGGCCCGGGCCAGTTCGGTTTTACCCACTCCGGTAGGACCCAGAAAGATAAAGGAACCTACCGGCCTTTTGGGGTCTTTTAGACCGGCTCTGGCCCGCCGTACGGCCCGGGCCACCGCCTTGACGGCCTCCTCTTGTCCTACCACGCGCTGATGCAGCACCTCTTCCAACCGCAACAGGCGTTCTGATTCTTCCTCCGCCAGTTTGCGCACCGGTATGCCTGTCCAGGAACTGGCAATCTGCGCTATATCCTCGCCGCTCACCGTCAGTTCCACACCGCTCTGCCGCTGCCGCCAGTTCTCCCGGATACTCTCCAGCTCTTTCTTGAGCTGCTGCTCCGTATCGCGCAACTGCGCCGCTTTTTCAAATTCCTGGCTGTTTACGGCAGACTCTTTTTCCTTACGCACTTCCTCCAGCTTTTTTTCCAGGTCCTTCACATCGGGCGGCGCCGTAAAAGCCTGCAAACGCACCCGGGAAGCCGCTTCATCCATCAGATCGATAGCCTTGTCGGGCATGAAACGGTCGGTGATATAACGGTCGGCCAGACGCGCCGCCGCCTCCAGCGCCTCATCAGTGATACGCACACGATGGTGCGCCTCGTATTTATCCCGCAGACCCTTTAAAATGGCTATGGTTTCTTCCACACCGGGCTCTTCCACCATGATGGGCTGGAAGCGCCGCTCCAGTGCCGGATCCTTTTCAATATGCTTGCGGTACTCATCCAGCGTGGTGGCCCCAATACACTGCAGTTCACCGCGGGCCAGCGCCGGCTTCAAAATGTTGGCCGCATCCATAGCCCCTTCGGCGGCCCCCGCCCCGATGATGGTGTGCAATTCATCGATAAAGACAATAATATTTCCGGCCTGAATGATCTCGGCAATAACCCGTTTCAGCCGCTCTTCAAACTCGCCCCGGTATTTGGTTCCCGCCACCATGGAAGCCATATCCAGGGTTACCACCCGTTTTTCCAGCAAAATCTCGGGCACATTGCCCGTCACAATGCGCTGCGCCAATCCCTCGGCTATGGCTGTTTTACCCACTCCGGGCTCACCAATCAGCACCGGGTTGTTTTTGGTCCGGCGGCTCAAAATCTGGATGACTCGTTCAATCTCTTTCTCTCTGCCCACAACTGGATCCAACCGTTCCTGTCTGGCCAGTTGAGTCAAGTCCCGACTGAACTGTTCCAGCAAACCGTTCTTGGCACTTACCTGGTGGGGACAGGTGTGCCCCTGCGGTGCATTTCCTCCACCCTGAGGAGATACGCCACCCAGCATTTGCCCCAACACCTGCCACAGCTTTTCCGGACCAATTCCCATACTGGCCAGGACCTGGGCGGCCACGCCCTCCCCTTCCCGGATCAGGCCCAGCAGCAAATGCTCGGTTCCCACATAGTTGTGCCCCAAACGACGCGATTCTTCCACCGCCAGTTCCAGAACCCGCTTGCCCCGCGGCGTGATCATCACCTGCTCCACCGGCACGGGCTGCCCTTTGTCAACCATCTGTTCCACCTGCTGGCGGACCTTATCCACATCGACTTGCAGGGCCTGCAGGGCCCGGGCAGCCACACCTTCACCCTCTCTAAGCAAACCCAGCAGTATATGCTCGGTGCCTACAAACGGAGAACCCAGGCGTACCGCTTCCTCCTGGGCCAAATGCAGTACTTTTTGAGCTCGCTGTGTAAACTTGCTGTACATGGAAAACCCTCCTCGCGACAGCCTTTACAGCCATCAAAATTACCATGGATAATACCGTCTGCTACGCCTGTGGTTTAAGGCGTTCCCGGATCAATTGCGCTCGGAACACATCCCGCTCCAGTGTGGTCAACTCCCTCCCGGCCAGCTTGAGCAAAAATGCCGGCCTGGTCTGCACCATCAGCCCGGTAACCAGCGAGAGAGGGATGTAATCAACAATCTGCAGGCTGATACCCAGACGCAGCTCGGATAATAGGCGCATAGCTTCTTCCGAGGACATAATCCGGGCATGGCGCAGCAGGCCATAGGCCCGGCAAATCCGGTCTTCCAGTTGCTCACGCATCTCTTTGAGCAAAGCCTGCCGGGCCGCCCGCTCGCTGGCAATAATCTGCCCGGTAATACTGAGCAAGTTGGCGATAATATCTTCCTCGGTCAGACCCAGAGTCACCTGGTTGGAAATCTGGAACATATTGCCAGCTGCCTCGGTGCCTTCCCCGTAGAGACCGCGTACGGTAAGCCCCAGTTTACCAATACTGGCCAGGACACCCTTGATCTGGTTAACCATCACCAATCCGGGCAAATGCAGCATCACCGAAGCGCGCATTCCCGTGCCCACATTGGTCGGACAGGCTGTCAGGTAGCCCAGCTTTTCATCAAAGGCATACTCCAATGTTTTTTCCAGAGCATCATCGGTTCGGTTGATAATTTGCCAGGCTTCGCTGAGTTGTAATCCGGGCAGCAGACACTGCAGACGCAGGTGATCCTCCTCGTTAACCATAATACTGACCACTTCTGCCGCATCCAGAACTACAGCTTTAAACTCCGGCTTATTCAGCAAATCCGGACTAATCAAATGTTTTTCGACTAGTATCTGTCTTTCCGCCGCTGTCAATTCCCCCAGGCGCACCAATTCCACCTGTCCCAGGCAACGCCTTACTTCCTGGTGCCCCACGGAATGGGCCACTGCCTGCAGCACCTGCTCTGCATCACCAGCGGACATCAGATGCGGGAATGGCAGAGCAGCCAGATTGCGTGCCACCCGCACCCGACTGCTGACCACCACATCACTGTCCGGACCACTGCCGTCCATCCACTTGCTGAAAGGATTGGTTACCGCTGTACGAATACTCAAGGTCGCATCCCCCTTTAGGCCAGTTCCCGTTCTTTGTCCCTGATCATATCCCGCAGAGCAGCAGCCCTTTCGAACTCTTCCCTCTCCACTGCCTCTTTCAGCTGCTTTTTCAAACGCTCAATCTCCTTGAGCAAACGCACCTTTCCCCCCGTCCTTTCGGGAACTTTACCAATATGTCCAGTATTGCCGTGCAACCGGCGAAATACATCCTCCAACCGGCGGGCAAAGGTCCGGTAACACTCGCTGCAGCCCAGCAATCCCTGCCGGGCAAATTGCATCTCGCTCAGTCCACAGCGGTGACACTGCAGTCCCTGGTTTACTGCCGGTTGCTGGCTCTGCGCCGTAAGATGCGGATGGAACATGCTGGCCAGCAAATTGTGCAAATTCATCTGCGGCAGAAAACCGAAACTGCCGGCCTGAACCTCCCGGGCACAGACCTCGCAGAGGCGCAGCGTCCGCTTGTTGCCATTGATAATTTCCGTAAAGTGTATCGTAGCCGGTCTCTGTTTGCAGCGTTCACACTCCATAAATTATCCAACTCCTTTCCTCGACACCGTTTAAACAGAATACGGCCCACGGCTTCTCCGGACTACTCTTCCTGCTTCCCGGATTGATCTTCTCTTTGGCTTCCTCCCTGACCGGCAGGCCGATCGCCAGCGGCTTGCCCCCGCTGGTGCTCTCTTTGCTGGTTTTGCAGCAGGGCTATCAGCATGGCTTTGATCAGATTGGCCCGAATAATATCCCGCCCGGGCAGCGCCATACTCAGCACCTCCCGCTGACAGACCGCCCGCATCAAAGCGGCCTCCCGCCGGGTGATTAAATTTTCTTCCTCCAGGCGGCTAATCAGGTGCTCGGCGCTTTGCTGCGATATTTCCTGGCCGATCATGCGCTGCAGCTTGAACAGCAAATTGTTCTGCCTCTCCAGCGGTAAACGAATAATGCGTACATACCCACCACCCCCGCGCCGGCTTTCCACTACATAACCTCGCTCCAGGGTAAAGCGGGTGGTCAGCACATAATTGATCTGCGAAGGAACACAGCGAAACTTTTCCGCCAGTTCACTGCGCTGGATTTCAATCTGATTTTGCCTGCTCCGCTCCAGCAACTCACGCAAGTACTTCTCAATTAAATTGCTGATATTGGACATATAATTTCTTTCACCACCATCCACACCCATCTGATATTGACTATTATTGACTATATTTTGACTATGATTGACCTACGTTGCAACCCTTATTAATTATCATTATGGCAGTTTAGAGCAATTTTATTCACTACTACGCTCCCGCAACCACCATTCTTCATTTTTTTGCACCAACACACGAACAAAAAACAACCCCTTCCGCCTGTCAGCAGAAGGGGTAAATGGCTCCCCGAGCAGGATTCGAACCTGCAACCTACCGGTTAACAGCCGGTTGCTCTACCGTTGAGCTATCGAGGAATGCATCAACTATTACCGTGAGTAATTTTATCACTGAGCCTGAGCCAAGTCAATAGCAGGCAGACTGGCAATTTTTCTAATTATCAGGGCTGCTGTTGCTCTGAGGCAGTTTTTGCTGACAGCAGCCCTGTTTTCTATTTCTTAGACATAATTGCAGCTTAATCATTTAAAAGCAGGGGGTCTTTTCTGGATAAAGGCAGACACTCCTTCCATAAAGTCACTATCCGACCAGGCCATCAGCTGCAGAGACGCTTCCACCTCTACCTGAGCCGGCAGATCATTAGAAAGGCTCATTTTCAGCATCTTCTTGATATACCGCAGTGCCCGCTGCGGACCGGCGGCCAGTTTACTGGCCAGTTCTAAAGTATACGGCATCAGTTGCTCCGGCTCCACCAGATGGTTGAATAAGCCCAATTCGTACGCCTGCCGGGCGTCCAGCAGAGAGCCGGTAAGCATCAATTCGGCAGCCTTATGGTAACCCAATTTGCGCGGTAAGTACCAGGAGGCAGCCGTATCCGGCACGGCCGCAATATGCACAAAGTTGGGCGCAAACCGGGCCTGCGTGGAAGCAACGGCCATATCACAGGCCAGCACAACCGCCGTACCCGCCCCGGCAGCTACACCATTGACTGCAGCAATAATAATTTTTTCAAATCCCGCTAAAGTTATAGCCATTTCATTGGCCAGATCCAGTATTTCCCTCTTTTTAATATTGTCATCCGCAGCCCTGAGCCAGGCCAGATCACCACCTGCTGAAAAAGCCCTGCCTGCACCGGTCATTACCAGAACCCGCACCTGCTCATCCCGGGCCGCCATGTGCACAGCCTGACAACATTCCAGCACCAGCTGTTTGTTAAAGGCATTAAAGCTCTCCGGGCGGTTGAAGGTTAAAACAGCAACCTTACTATCCCTTACTTCATAGTTAATGGTCTGGAACTCCATATCCACCCACATCCTTATTAATGAATTACTATTCACTCATGTTTATTTGACAGACTGCCTCTATTATCCTGCTGTTAATTACCATAAGTATTTGAAATTTCTTATTACAGCGAAAATCGAGGATAGTTATTTTTTTCACTTTTATTAAATTCCGTGCTTTAGTTTTGGTAAAAGTACTGGTAGAATAAGTATCAGGAGGTGACCCCAAAATGTACAGGAAAATCCTTGTACCTGTTGACGGTTCGGACAAGTCGTTCAAAGCAGCTCACCATGCCGCAAAAATAGCAGAAAAAATGGATGGTAAAATTACCCTATTCCATGTTCTGCCCCAGCCACCCTCATATTATATGCGTTCGGTCGACAACATCCATCAGATCATTCTTCACGAGGCCGAGAAATATGCCACCGAGGTAATGCAGGCCACCAAAGAACAACTGGCCGGATTTCCAATAACAATCGAATGCCAGACGGTCATTGGACACGCAGCCGATGAAATTTGCCGCAAAGCACGCGAAGAAAATTTCGACTTAATCGTGATCGGCAGCCGCGGACTGGGTGAACTGGCCGGTTACATCATGGGCAGCGTCAGCAATCGCGTGGTCAGACACGCCCCCTGTCCGGTACTGGTGGTTAGATGATCCTAATGCTATCAAGCCATGCCAACCGTCGATAGTGGAATAAAATTTCCCTTCATCGCAATTAAGTTTGTTCCCGGTGAATTGTTGCAAAAATAGAAGCAGGCTACATTAACCATTCGGTTAATATAGCCTGCTAAAATTATTGCGGCGGCGACCTACTCTCCCAGGGGTCAACCCCCCAGTACCATCGGCCCTGGAGAGCTTAACTGCCGTGTTCGGGATGGGAACGGGTGCTGCCTCTCCGGTATGGCCACCGCAAATCGGTCGTCAGTCTTCAGTCGTCAGTATGAATGTTTTTCTTTTGGGTCAAAAGTATGATTATCAGGCATCAG